>CALJZN010000083.1 GCA_937983405.1 uncultured Paracoccaceae bacterium | reverse complement strand
GGCCGGGCCAAGACCGTCGGCGGCATGGCCCGGACCGTCTATCGCGGTCTCGAGCGGGTCCGCTTCATCCTGACGATGGCCGCCAACAACCTCGCCCGACTGCCCCGGCTGCTGGCCGCAGGACGACGAGGGGCGGCATCGTGCACCCATACCCCGCCTCGACCGGCACGACGCTCACCGCTGCCGCCCAGACAAAGGGAAAACGGCTCCGCCTCGCGGACTTCTTCGGCAGCCTACCAGAGCCCATGAACGCGGCGTGAACTGACTGGGTCAGCGGCCTCTCGCTCTTGCCCGAGGCGATTGAGCGGCCAACCGCGAGGCCTTGGGCCGGTGACCTGCGTCACACCTCGCTGGACGTGCTGTCATGCCCATGGAAGGCCGCATAGATACGGTCGCGGGGGGCGTGCGCCACCAGATCCGCGCAGGCGCGCTCCAAAGTCGCCCGCGCCTCGGGGGCAAGCGTCTCCATCTTGGCGCGCGCGTGGCGGGCGCTGGTGAAGCTGCGCGCGGGGGTCGGCGGTTCGATCAGGAACCGCTCTACCGTCTCGGACAGAACGAAGGACGGCCGCTCATGCGCGACGACCTCAAGATCGACGCTGTAGGCGTGAATGAAGACAAGACGGTCCACCGCCTCGCGCAGGAAGGGCAGGATCGCATAGAAGAACGAGTCGCCGAACACCAGACCGCGCGTCCGCACCGGACCGGGCTTCTCGCTGATGATGATCCGGCCATTGTTCGACAGACCGTTGTCGAAGACGACGCGGCTGACGGCCGATCGTGGCTCGGCAATCGACCAGACCGCCTGCCGGACCGGCGCGAACTTGATGCCGAGATCGCCGGTCCGCACATCAACCCGGAGGTTGCAGTCCGCGAGCGACGGCACGGTCAGGCCCTTCAGCCGGGCTGCAAGGGCTCGTGCGATGCAAAAGCCGCCGAAGTCGGTCCAGTGCGTGTCAACCTTCGGGAAGACATCGAGGAGCAGGGACCACGCCCGCAGCTCATCCACCGGCCAGAAGACGTGCGTCACGTCGGAGACGGCGTCGATGAAGTCATGGATCGGCCGGCGCTCCGATGGGGCGAGGCTCTCGGGCAGGAACTCGGGGTGCACGCTCTCCTTGTTCGGCGCCACCATAAAAAGGTAGGGCGCCGGGCAAAGGGGGGCAAGCAACTCGACCCGCGTTGCGATCTCGCTGCGCCACCTGTCGAGGACACCCGGCTCATGCCTGCGCTGGCCCGTCCACTGCAGTTCGGAGGCGTTGGTGTCGTTCGCCAGGAACAGCCATCCCTCCCGCCCCTCGATGACCTTGAAAGGAACCTGGCTCATCGCGTAGATGGCTCCGGCGCGGCAGGATGACGCCCGGCACAAGCAACCTGACGGTCCGCCCGCATTCAGATCTCTGGCAGGGCCTTGCCACGGTTGCGGATCGTTCCGGCCAGGGAGAAGCCTAGCGGTATCGGATCCTCGCCGCGCGTGATGAACAGCCAGGATCCGCTGCCGATCTCGACCTTCGAGATCAGCCGCGGGTTCGAGGCCATCGCCATGGTCACCTCGAACACCAGTGTCGTCAGCGCGGGCATGTCGTGCCACTGCCCCCCCGCCTGCTGGAACGCCCCGGCCCAGTGCGCCCAGCCCCAGTCCTCCAGCACATAGACACCGCCGGGCCGCAGCCGCGGGAAGGCGATCTCGAAACTCGCCCGGGACAGCGCGAGCTGGTGCGAGGCATCGTCGATCACCATGTCCAGCGGGTTGCTGCCGAACTCGGCATCCAGCACGGCCTCCACCGCCGCCCGGTCGCCTTGAGACACGCCGTAGTGCAGACTGATCTTCTCCGAAAGGCCCATCGACTTCACATGGCCGAGGACGATTTCGGACCGAGGGCGAAGGTCGATGCCCACGAAGAGGTCAATGTCCTTCGTTGCCGCGAAGTAGAGAGGGGAGCCGCCCTCGAATATGCCGAACTCCACAATGCGGCGCGGCGCGACACGCTCGAAAAGCTGGTCGTAGAGTGCCAGCATCTCCGCGGTCTTGAGGAACACCACCGAGTCGGGGGTTGTCCGGCTTGCCGGATCCTGCGTGAGGATGAAACGGGTACCGTTGAGGGTGAAACTGCCGTTCGAGATCACGGGTCGGCGAGGCTCGCTCGTCAATCGGCTCATCCTCGTTGCGGCGCGCATGCGCGTTGTCTGCACTTGACAGGTAGGTAGCTGAGCGCCCAATAGATGTCAAACGGTCCGGCAGCACCGCCGATGGAGGCCCTGCAAGTGGCTGAGCGCCCTGCCAAGATCGGCATTTGCGGCACATTCGACGTCCGCAACTTCGGCGATGTGCTGTTTCCGCTGATCGCTGCGATGCGGTTGGAGCCGGCGGGCTTCACGGTCGAGGCGTTCTCTCCGACCGATGCCGACACGGGCTGGACCGACGCGGTGCGGCCCGTCGCCATTGCCGGGCTGCCGGAGCGGATGCCGGCGCTGGCGGCGCTGATGATCGGTGGGGGGAACATCGTCCACAACCGCGGGGCCAATCTTGCGGAATATGGCGATCCCGATTTCCAGCGGGCGGCCTACGCATCGCTCTGGCTGGGAGCGACGCTTGCCGGAGCGCTCTCGTCCGTGCCCGTGGTCTGGAATGCGCCGGGCGTGCCGGTGGCGTTCGAAGCCGATGCCCTGCCGCTGGTCGGCGCAGCCCTTGCGTCGGCGCGCTACGTTGCCGTCCGCGACGACGAGAGCGCCGCCTTCCTTGGAAAGGGCAACCGCCGCCTGATCAGCGTCGTGCCCGACACGGCACTGGACATCGCGCGCCTGTGGCCGCCTGACAGCCTGCGTGAGGTCTTTGAGCGGATGCTGGCGTCCCGGGGCGCCGACCCGTCCCGCCGCCATCTGGCCATCCATCTCAAGACGCGGTCGCTTTCCGGTCCGGTGGACCGTCTCGGCGCCGAGATCCGGCAGTTCTGCGCGGCGCGCGATCTCGTGCCCCTGCTCGTCGCGATCGGGCCCTGTCACGGCGACGATGCGGCGGCACGGGCTCTGGCCGAGGCGATCGGCCCGGATGCGGTGGACCTTTCCGCTGCCGCCGGGCTGCGCGAGATCGCGGCAGCGGTCGCCTGGTCGGCAGGCTACGTCGGCGCATCCATGCACGGCTATGTCGCGGCCGCCGCCTACGGGGTTCCGGGCGTCATTGTCGGCAGTCCGCGCCTGCCGAAGATGGCCGGGCTGCTGCGCCACCTTGGGCGGCCGGAAGACGAGGCGCCGGACTGGAGTTCCGCCCTCGACCGTGCCGGCGCCCAGCTTTCGCGGCCGTCCCAGGGGCGCAGGGCGCTTCCTCCGGCGGTCGCGGCGTCGCTCGATGCGCACTGGGCGAAGATCAGCGCCCTCGCCGCAAGGCCGCGCGCGCGGACGCCGTCGCGACGGTCCGCCCGGTTCGTCTCGACCCTCCTGACGCGCGGGCTGGACCGGCAGGGATGGGGCTGGGTCCTCGCCCCGTTCCTGCACGATGCGCAACGCGCCAGCGAGCGCGTGCCCGCACGCGGCAACAAGGTGGATACTGACCCGAAACAGACGGCGGCACTTGCACCGGCGGACGGAACGGCGGACCTCGGCGGATCAACAGGGACCGGAAATGCGGATGGGTTGCTTGCAATGACAGATGACGTAACCAGGGTGTTCGGCAGTCTCGACGATCTGGCATGGGCCAAGACGATCGTGCGCTCGATCCGCGAGCCCGAGATCGACGGCGTCCGCTTTCCCGGGTTTCCGGATGCCACCACCCAGGCCCGCTTCGTCGGCAACAGCGCCGAGGTCGCCCTTGCCGAGCCAGGGCGCTTCTACGTGGACGTCAAGGCGTTCTGCGCCACCCAGGCGCGGGCGCTCGCGAAGGGCGGGCGCGTGCTCGACTTCGGCGTCGGCTGGGGCCGGATCATTCGCTACTTCTGGCGCGATGTCGGGGCCGACGGCCTGTTCGGCGTCGACGTCGACCCCGAGATCCTCGAAGTCTGCCGGCAGACCGGCGTTCCCGGCAACCTTGTGCATGTCCGGCCCGAGGCGCCGCTGCCCTTCCCGGACGGGCATTTCGACCTCGTGACGGCATTTTCGGTCTTCACCCACCTGTCCGAGGGTGCCCACCGCCACTGGCTGGACGAGATCGCGCGCGTCCTCAAGCCGGGCGGCGCCTTCGTGCCCACGGTCGAACCGCGCCGCTTCCTCAGCTACATCGCCGCGATACCCCCCGACGACCCCTCGACCTGGAAGCGCGCGCTGCGGGCCCACGCGGGCGAGGTCGAGCAGCTGATCGCCGCCTTCGACCGCGGCGAATACGTCTATCTGCCGACCGGCGGCGGCAAGTTCCGCGATGCGTCGTTCTACGGCGATGCAGTCGTGCCGCCGGACTACATCCGCAGCCGGTGGACGGCCTTCGACCTGCGCAGCTACATCGACGATCCGGGGAGGTTCTGGCAGGCGGTGGCCTTCCTGACCCGGCGCTGAGCGTCGCCTAGCCGGCCCTTCAGCGCGTCAGGTGGCCGGCCACGCCCTCGGGCCAGCCCTCGATCCGGGTGCAGAGGACGACGTCGGTGTAGTCGCCCAGCACCCCGGCGTGCGGGTCGCAGGCGCGTATCACGCGCACCCGGAACGGCGCCCAGCTTGCGATCAGCTTGTGGATCTCGAAGCCATAGCGCTGCGTGACCAGAGCACCCTCAGCGCTGACCGGGTTGCCGTGGTATTCCGGCGGGGCGAGGTGGGTCAGGCTGCCGTCCTCCTCGAGGCGCACGCGCGGCGTGATCGCGGGCACCACCGACCGCTCGATCGGAAAGGTGTGGATGTAGTGCCCACCCGGCTTGAGCGTCCGCCAGACCTCGCGGTAGACGGCCGCCGGGTCCAGCACATGCTCCATGACGTCAAGCGATATGACCACGTCGAAGCTGTTGTCTTGTCGGAAAAGGTCTGGGCCTCGAGGTTCTCGTTGCGGAACCCGTCGTGGACGGTGCCCCAGGGCTGCCCGGGGAAATACTGGCTTGCCACGTAGGCCTTGCACTCGCGCGCGAGCTTGATCGAGATGCCGCGCTGCGCCGGAGAGGATTCGTGGATTGCGCGCGCGCGCCAGTCGCGCACCGTCTCGTTCAGCACCTGCGCAAGCGCCCGCTCGCGCGGGACCGAACCGTTGCTGCAGCTCATGCACTTCAGCGACGACCGGAAATAGGCGTGCCGGGCGCTGAACACTGCCGGCTTCTCGCAGATCGGACAATAGCCCGTGTAGGACAGATCGATTGGATCGAACGACACCTGAAGCTTCCCCCCTCTGGCGGCCGGCGCCGGTCTGACCGACGTCACGACCAGGCGCTTGCGGCGCGGTCATCCCGGCTTCTGGAAAACCATCATCGGCTGGAGATAGACACGCCCGTAGTTGCGCAGCATCTCCCGGAACGCCAGCCCCTAGCCCCAGCGCGCGGCATAGCCTTCGGGGATGGCGGCCTCGCCGTAGAAGTCGCCAGTCAACAGTGTCTTTCCTTGCATCGGCACATAGGCGAACCGGCCCTGATCGTAGGCGGCAGACAGGGCACGTCGGCCTGCCTCCACCACGTCCGGGGGCGTTCGCGGATCAAGGCTCAGGTGCATGCCTCCGCTCTCGATATGCTCGCGCGGGCGCGTCGTGAGGCAGGCGAGGCCGCCCGGCTTGAGGACGCGCGCGAACTCGGCCAGCCAGGCCGTGGCGGCGGCCTCGGAGAGATGCGAGAAGACCGAGTAGGCATAGACGAGATCGACGCTCGCATCGTCCAGCCCGATGGGCGGGTAAGGCTTCGACACGATGCAGCGTGCCGAGGGGATCGCCTCCGCCGCATGGGCCAGCAACCGCTCGTCGACGTCCGCGCAAACCAGCCGGCCCGGCGCGAGCCCCCGCACGAAGAACCGCGCGATACGGCCCCAGCCGGCCCCGAAATCCAGCACCGTGCTGTCGACCCCGAGGGGGTGCCGGTAGCGCGCCGCGACCTCCTTGACCGCGCCGGCGAACTGCATGGCCGCGACGAGCGCGGCACGGCCCGAAAGGCCGACAGTGCCGACCTGCAAAGCCTCGGGCGGCAATTTCGGCACGACGAGCGGGTCAACGCCCGGCAGTTCCTTCCCCGACAGGGCGTCGAGCCATTCCTCGTCGGTCAGGTCGGTCAGGTTTCTCGGCATCGCATCCAGCTTTCCGGTTCGCCGCCCAAATGTTCGCAGCAGTCGACGAGGCGGTCAAGATGCACAGCCCTTCGGCATCCGGCAAAACCCCTGCCCCCGCACCGCCCCGTGCCCGAACGGCCCGAGCCTGCCGCGGGGCAGGGCCACCCACGCGCAGGTCACGATCATGCCGGCGGACAGGCAGGTGCGGCCGACGGCTTCCAGCGGCGGCAGCGTCCGGCTGGTCAGATAGACGATGCCGCGGATCCTCGTGACCGGGTCCTGCCCCACGACCTGGGCGATCCGGCAGTCCGGAACCTTCTGGCCGATCACGCGGGGAAAGTCCGACCCGCATTTGCGGAAATGCTCGTTGCGGTCCGGGTCGGCAAAGCCCCAGTCGGAGGTGGCAAACTGCCAGTAGGTGTCGGGCACCGTGACCTCGGCAATGCCGTCGGGCGCCAGGATGCGCTGCAGTTCGGTCACGGCACGGCCATCGTCGCCGACGTGCTCGAGCACATGGTTGGCCAGGACCCAGTCGTAGCGTGCCGCGGGGCGGGCGATGTTCAACAGATCAAGGCTGTTGTGGCCGCCGTAGATCGAGACCTCGAAGCTCCTGAAGGCCGGGGCCTGCACCACGGACACGGGGCCGAACTGCAGCAAGCGGGCGGCGATCAGCCGGTCGGCCGGCAGCGCCTCGACCACCGCGCGGATGACCCGGTGGCGCTCGAGCGACCCGCAGATCAGGCACATCGGCGGCGTCCCCGGCCGCGAGTTGCGTCCGCCGAGCGCGCGACCGACGCTCTGCCCGCCGCAGCTGGAGCAGGAGACAGTCCCGGACCGCGCGGCGGCGGCGGCGACCGGGACCTCTGGCGGATGGCCGTGCCCGATGTCGCTTTCCCACCCGGCCGGTGCGGCGACGCAGGCCAACACATGCGCGTGCGTCCACGCTGTCCTGCCCGGCCCGGCAAGCCGCGTCCGCAGCACCACCGCGTGCGGGCCGACAAGCGGCGCGGCCGCGGCGACCTGCAGGGCCCTGCGCCGCCCCGCGCCCGCCCAGGCCTGCCCGGCGGCCGCGACCCTGCCGTCGGGCGCCACCACCTCGAAGCCGAAGGCCGTGGGCGAGCCAAGCGGATAGGGCACATCGAGCGGCAGGTGGAACGACTGCCGGCCATCGAACGCCACCCGGGCGGCGCAGGACACCGCATCCGGCCGGCCGACCGCATTGGGCAGCAGCACGATCCTGCCGGCCACGGCCGCGAAGGCCGCGGGCGTGCGGATGTTCTTGCCCGCCCGAGCCGCCTGCACCGGGTCGACCGTCGCGGCGGGCGGACCCTTCATGCAGCTTCGGGTCTATGCCTTGGGCGCCGTCGGTGTCATGTGCCGCTCCGTCCTTCCCGCGCGTCGATCGCGCCCGTTTCGCCTGCGACCGGCCCGGCAGGCTTCCTGCGACGCCCGAAGGCCCGCCGGCCAGGGCTCTGCGTCAGAAGACCTCCAGCACCGTCTTGCCAATAGCCAGCGCGCCCTCCTTGCCGTCATGCAGCGCCGCGCCCAGTTCGTAGCGCCCGGCGGGCAGCAGCCGCAGGTCGACCGAGACGTCGAAGCCCGAGTTGAGGGTGTACTTGCGGTCGACCGCCGGATTCGCGCGCGAGACATCCTCGCGGGGCGCCGACTTGGAGATCGCGGCCAGATAGACCTCGCCGCTGCCCTGCGCACGCAGGACGATCAGCCGCTCGCCGTCGATCATCGTGCCCAGGAGCTCGGGGCTGAACATCCAGCCCGACAGCCGCAGGCCGATCATCCGGCTTGCCGGCAGCACGCCGCCCACCGTCCTACCGGCAACCGACTCGAAGTTGAAGCGCAGGTCGGGCGACCAATTGCGCACCGCCTCGATGGTGCCAAGCGACCGCGGCACGGCAATCGAGAAGCCCCTGCGCTCGCCGTGCGTCCGCCCCCAGCGCTCGGTCGAGCGCAGGATCTCGACCTCGGTCTCGATCCGGCGAGCGTGATCGGCGATTGCCAGGACCAGGGCGCGGGCCTCGTCGCGGCGGCTGTCGGGCAGGTCGGCCGTCAGCCGCAGCAGGGCCATCCGCGCGGCAAGGTCGCCGGGCGCGGCCAGCCCCACCGCGCGCGCATGGGCCTCGAGGAAGGCCGTTCCCCAGCGCAGATCGGGCTCCAGATAGGTGCCCTCGGCCCATTCGTTCCAGGCGTTGACGAAGATGAAGCGCCGCTCCGGCGGGTGGGCGGCCGCGGTCTGGTCAGCCAGCGCCGCGATCCAGGCCTCGTAAAGGTCCGGCGTGCAGTTGTGGAACACGAGCGCGTCCAGCCGCTTGCGCGCCGAGTTGTCCCAGCCCAGCATCGCTGTCCGGAACAGCGGGAAGGTCGGCAGCTCGCGCCCGATCGAATAGGCCATCACCGCGGCGTAGTCGTAGACCTTGCCGCGGAAGGTCGGGTCGCTGACCCCGACTTCCTTGGTAATCTCGCCGACGCGGTAACCGTGCGGCGGGAATTCCACCGCGCTGTCGAAACCCGCCGTCGTCGGGTCGCCGACGTCGAAGCTTTGCGCGGCGCACAGGTGCAGGCCCGGCAGGCCCGCCGCCTCGGCCGCGGCCCGCCAGCGCTGCGACGTCGCCACCGGGTCGACCATCAGCGTGATGCGGTAGACAAGCAGCAGCGGCTTGCCGTCGATGCGGACGTAGCGCGGGTCCTTCAGGATCGGCAGGATATCGTTGATGAAGGCGACGTCGGTCTCGGGCGTGTGCCGCTGCTCGAGCAGGATCTCGGCATTACCCCCGTCCCAGAGGCGGCTCCAGTTCTCGTTGGCCCAGCAGATGCAGAACGGGAAATCGGGCTCGCCCGAGGCGACGACCTCCTCGAGCGGCCGCTGCATCACCTTCCGGCCCGAAAACCAGTAGTAATAATAGCAGAAGCCGTGGATGCCATACTGCCGCGCAAGGTTCGCCTGGGCGGCGCGCGTCTCGGGCAGTCGGAGGTCGTAGAAGCCGAGGTCGCCGGGCTCGCGCGGCTGGTAGTGGCCCTCGAACATCGGCCGCGCCCGCACCACGTTGCGCCATTCGGTGAAGCCTTTCCCCCACCAGGCGTCATTCTCCGGGAAGGGATGGAACTGGGGCAGGTAGAAGGCGATCGTCTTGACACGGGGCTCGGGCATCGGTCAGCGCGCTCCGCCGTTCCGCGACGCGCCGGCCGTCACCGCCACCGGGGCCGACAGCGCGGCCCTAAGGGTCGCGGCAAGCTGACCCGCGACCGCCGGCGAGGCGATCGCCTTCGGCACCCACGCCCCTTCCGCCGGCATCTCCCATGCGGCGGCCAGGCGTGACATCGCCGCGCCGAGCCCGCCGGGCTCGGGCGCCAGGCTGCCCCCGAGCCCGTCCACCGCGCCCGCGGCCACAAGTTCCGCGGGCCCCACGGCCGTAGCGGCCAGCACCACGAGGTCCGCGGAATGCACCTCGCCGGCGATCCGCTCGATCACCTGGTCAAACACCTCCGGTCCGGCGGGCTGCCCCGCCGGCGCGCCGGCTGCGGCGGCCAGTTCGTGCACCAGCACCTCGGCGTCGATGTACACCACCGCGGCCCCTTCGGCCGCGCCCTTTTCAACTTCGCCGCAGGCCTCGGCCCGTCCGATCACGACGATCCGGCAGCCGCGCGACCGCGGCCGCACCCTCCAGATCCGCATCCAGCGCGCCACCCGCCGCCCCGCAAGAAGAAGCATCGCAGCGTCGGTTGTGCCGCGCATGCTGTCAAAGTACCGCTCGTCCACCTGATCGGTCATCAATCGGCCTACCTGTCAGTTCCCGTCGGCGTGCATCCGCGTCCGTTCCGGACGCGCCGAAAGCCATTCTGCGGCCGCGGCGGCCAGCGGCCCCGCTGCCTGCGTCGCGCCCCTTGCCGGGGGACCGAGCCCGAGCGCCCTGCGGTATAGCGCGACGTAATCCTCGCCCATTTCCGCCAGCGTTCGCATGTTCGACACGAGCGCCGACGCCCGCAGCGTCTCGTAGCGCTCGGGGCGCGCGGCATCGAGGATGGCGGCAAGGGTCGCGGCCGGGTCAGCGGTATCCGCCACCACCCCGCCGCCATGGGCGCGGATGCGCTCTCCGGTCGCCCCCAGCCCTGACGCGATCACCGGGATTCCCAGCCACCAGGCCTCGCTCAGGGTATGGCAGTAGGTCTCCGGCCAGATCGAGAAGATGCCGACGAAGGAGGGTCTGATTTGCGCCACAAGCGCGGGCAGGCTGTCGCGTTCGTAGCGGCCATGCACCACGCCAATCCGCGCCGCATCGGCCGGGGCCGCCCCGAGGAAGTGGAACGCGATCCGTCCGCCACTGTCGAGGTCGTGCACCGCGCGGACGGTGGCGAAACCCTTGGCCCGGCTCAGGAGGTTCCCTAGCATCAGCACCTTGATCGGGGCCTCGCCCGACGGCGGGTCGGAAAGCTCGTGCTGTTGGGGAAAGTCGCGGCCGTGCTCGATCACATGCATCCTCGAGGCAGCCGCGGTCCCCAGCGCCTCGGCGAACAACCCGGCCGCATAGGGGCTGGTGGTTATCACGCCCTCCGCACTGCCGAGCACCTCGCTCCAAGCCCGGCGCCAGACATGCACGCCCTGACCGCGCAGCCGGCCGAGGTCGGCCGGCCAGCTTTCGTGGGCTAGGCATTCGGCATCGCCCGAACCGCAGGCACCGCCGCAATACCGTCCCTCGCCATTGACGAGGTTGATCGTCGGACAGACCGCGTAGAAGTCGTGCAGCGAAACATAATAGGGCAGGCGGTGAGAACGCACCACCCGCGCCACGATGCGCGAGTGATCGTGGAGGTGTCGGATGTGCACGAGTGCGACCTGCCAACGCGTGAGGATCGTCGACACCAGGCTGGCGTATTCGTGGTCGCCGAGCTCAATGAACCGGGGCGGACGCGGCAGGCGCACCGTCATCAGCTTGTCGACCGCACCCGAGTCCGCGTTGAAGTAGCCCAGTTCGAAGTCGCTTCCCGTGCGATGGAACAGCAGCACTTCGAAATGCCTTGACAGGTGCCGGCACAGGTCCAGCGTCGTCAGCGCCGTGCCGCCTTCGCCCAGGTAGTGCAAAATGATCAGCACCCGCGGCCGCGCGGCCCTAACCACCGCCCTGCGGTTCGGCTCGGCCGCCAGTGCCGTTACCAGCGCGCCCTTGCCGGCCCGCATTTGCTCGTGCACGCCGGGCGAGCTCAGAGCCTTGGCATAGCTGACGTAATAGGGATGGTCGGCCACCAGCCGCCGCTGCGACCGCGCGAACAGCTCGTCGCGGCCGCCAAGCTGGTTGAACGATGCCGAGCGCCGGTGGAACACGAACACCGTGTCGCAGACCAGATGGGTCCAGCCGGCGGCCAGCGCCCGCATGGCGAGATCGTTCTCCTCGCCGTAGCCGCGCGGATAGGCCTCCTCGTCGAACAGGCCGATCTCGTCCAGCATCTCGCGGCTGACCAGCATGCAGAACCCGTTGCCCGTCGGCACCGGCAGCGGCGGCTGGCCGGCATAAGCGAAGGCACGCACGATCGATGCGTCCGATACCGACAGCGGCAGCCGCGTGTCCTTGCCCGCAACCGGCACCGAGAACGCCCCGGCGTTGTTGGACACGGCAGTCACGGTCCCAACCCGGGTTGCCTGCGCCCGCGCGGCAAGCAGGTTCTCAAGCCAGCGCGGACCCACCCTGGTGTCGCTGTTCAGCAGCACGACATCGCCCGCGGCCGCGCGGATCCCGGCGTTCACCGACCGGGTGTAGCCGATGTTGCCCGGGTTGCGCAGCAGGCGCACGTTCTCGAGCGTAGCGGCCGCGTCCAGGAACCGGGTCAGCCGCGGGTCGGCCGACCCGTCGTCGACTACGACAACCGGCACGGCTGGGTCGGTGTTCTCGAACAGTGCGTTCAGGCAGTCCACGACATCGTCGAAGGCCTCGTGGACGGGCACCACGACGGTGGGCGCATGCGCCGGCGCAAGCGCCTGGGCGATGCGCGCCCACACCTCAGTCTCCACCGTCAGCTTGCCGGAGGGAAACAGCGCTTTTGCGGCGTTCGGCACGCGCGGGGCAGCGACCTGCAGCTCGAACCTGCTGCGTGGCAGCACGAAGCGATCCGGCGCGACAATCCGTCCGAACTCGTGGACCGGGCTGACCCCGGGCACGAATTCTCCATGGGCGATCGACCAGATCGCGACGTACCGACGCTCGCCGGTCAGGAACTCCGGCGGCACCGCGATCTCGAAGGCGCAGTCAGGACGCTCCGGATTGGCTTTCGCCAGATCGGCGCGCGGCCGATCGGCGACGGTCTCGCCGATCGGGATGTCGTCGACGAAGATGCGTAGGCGCAGCGGCTCGCCGGGGTCGGAGCGGTCGACGCTCCAGCCATTGAGGACGCCGTCGGTCACACGATCGCAATTGCCCCTCAGCTCTGCCGGCCGGCGCGACCACGCCACCTCGACGGTTGCGAACTGCAGCCGCGCCGCCTCCGACACAAGCCACGCCTCGGCCTTCACCACCCCGGCCGTCACCGCACGGTTCGCCGGGATCGGCACGTCCATCACGCCGCCCGCCCCCGCGGCAAGCGGTTGGCGCAGCATGCCGCCGGCCCCGGCATCGAGTTCGATCTCGAGCCCCCCGATGGCCGCGGGATCCTCGGGCGATACCTGCCAGCTGATCTCGACGCTGCGGTTGGACAACTGCCGCCCCGCGATCGTGATCAGCCCGCGCAACCGTGCCAAGAAGGCGTCGCGCAGCCCGGCCTCGACGCTTGCCCGCTTGTCGCGCGGCAGCAGCATCGTCTGCCCGTCCACGACCACCGACAGGCCGCCGCGAAGCAGCGCGGGCGTCAGACGCGGCGACAGCACGAAGGCGCATCGGCCGTCGCCGATCCTCTTCTTCCTGAGGTCTTCGCGAAACACCGTGGCACTACCGGACGCGATCACAACACCGTCGATCAGCACCTCCGTCTGCCTGGTCGCAGAAGGCACCATCGGATCCCAGACCCAGCCCCTGATTGCGCCATCGGCGTAGCCATCAAGGCAGAAACGCATAAGGTCGCTAAACATTGATTTCGCGCTCTTCCTCTACACACTTAACCAAGTGTCCAGGTCTAAGTGTCAATTGCCATGAAGCTGCGGTGCTGGGCGCCAAGCAGGCGCAAGTGATTTGGCCGATGGGTATCGGTACGCGGTCATGGCTTTCGATACAACAGCTTGCACATCTATCACCACCTCAACCATCGTTGCTGCAGAACTCTCCCTGCCGGGGATTCACATCGTGAACCCGCGTGGTTGGACGGGGGTCCATGAGCAAGCCATCAACCGCCCGCTACCGCACCACGTTCAGGGACAGCATCCGTCCCGAGCGTCATCGAGTTGAGGAAGAACGCGAGCACACGCTTGTCCGACGAGAGTCCAAGGGCATAAGGAGACGTTGCCCTGCCGTTCCTGAACCAGACCTCCAGCCGGCGCGACCGGCCCAGCGCCCGGCGGTCGAACGGCAGGGTCACGGTGGTGCGGTCGGTGCCTTCGGGGAAGGCGACCGTCCGCGGGGCCCGACCGGGCATGAAGATCTCGATCGCGGGGGCGGGGTCCAGCCGGTGGCGGAAGCAGGTCATGTCGATCGCCAGCGCCAGCGCCCCGGGTGCCTCCGCCTCCGGCGGCAGTTCCAGCGCGATGGCCGACCACTCCCCGCAGGCCCAGGTGCCGGCGGCCTCGGCCCGTTCGGGGTGGCCCACCATCGCGGCCGGCGCGGCACCTGCCGCCACGGCGGCGCCCTTGGCGAAGGACAGCGGCACGCCGATCTCCGCCCGGCGGGCGGCCAGTATCTCGGCCGGGGTCGGCAGCGACACCGACAGCAGCGCATAGCCGCACAGGCTGACCCGCTTCCAGACGCGCAGCTGGTTCCGCACCGTCTCGTCAAGCGCCTGGGCATAGGCCGCGACGTGCGCGGGGGTGGTAAGGTAGAACTTGTTGTCGCCATAACCGATCGGCGCCAGCCGCGGCGTCCCGCCGATCCCGCCCAGGTAGCGCACGATGGCCTCGACGACACCCGGCCAGGCGGGGTTCAGGAAATCGTCCACGACGACCAGACCGCCCTCGGCAAGGCAGTCCTCGGCGATGCGGATGTCGTTCAGCGTGTGCTCGCAGGTGTGCGACCCGTCCACCGAAAACAGCCGGACCCGGCCGCCGAGCAGCCGCACGACCTCCGCGCCCGAGACCTTCAGGCTGTCGGCCTTGTGCACGATCACGTCGGCGTCCTTGCCGAGCCATGTCTCGACATTGGCGCGGAAGGCGTCCAGATCGCCCAGGCCCGACTTGTCGACATTGAACTCCTGAAGGTCGAACACGTCGATCGCCAGGCTCTTCTCGCCGAGTTGCCGCAGCAGCGACAGGGCAAGAAGGTAGCGGCCATGGTGCACGCCGATCTCGCAGACATGCCCCTTGACGCCCAGCGACCGCTGCACCCCGTCGAACAGGGTCACGGCAGACAGCGCGCCCGGCGTCACCCATCCCTGCACGCCCGCATGGCCGTCCGCGACCACATAGCGCGCGAAGGCATCGGGATCGCGCAGCCGCCACGCGGGATGCAGGACGCGGGGCATCGTGC
>CALJZN010000082.1 GCA_937983405.1 uncultured Paracoccaceae bacterium | reverse complement strand
GGCCGGGGGCGGGCGCGCGCAGCGCTCAGCGCAGCGCCCGGCGCCAGCCGGCGGCCCGGGCCTCGGCCTCGGTGCAGAACCAGCGCTGGCCGAGGTCGGGACGGATGCGCACGCGGTCGTAGTCGCGTTGTCCGGGCAGGTGGTAGATGCGCCCCTGGGCCGAGACGTTGCCCTTGATGCGGCAGTCCCCTTCGGCAAGCGCCGGCGCCGGTCTGCTGCCGCGGGCCGCGGCGCGGTGGTCCTCGGGGCGGACGACGGGGCCGGACCACAGGCCGCGGCCGGCGAACATCGCGGTCTTCTCGGCCTCGAAATAGTCGGACGCAAAGGCGGTGTAGGCCAGCGCAGCCCCGGCCGCGACCATGGCCTCGCCAAGATCGCGCCCGCCGGCACGGCAGACGGCGACGAGCCGGCCGAAGCGGTCGGTCCCGCGCCCCGCGCAGGATACGGGCGCGCGGCCGATCAGGCCCTCGAGCGCCTGCTGCGCCCATCGCCCGCAGGGCCATGTCCGGCCGTCGTCGCGGGTGCAGATCTGGCTGCGTTCGGGGGCATCGATCCCGAACAGCCGTACGCGGGTGCCGCCAATCTCGAGGGTGTCGCCGTCGATCACCCGGGCGGCGCCCTCGACCGCAGCCGCCGGCGCCGCCAACAGCCCGAGCGCGAGCCCGAGCGCCGGAACGATGAATGAACGAATGGTTAACATACCCCCGTTCTCCGGGGAGAACGGGGCAAAATCAAGGCGACGACGCGGACAGCGTTAACGCCGCGTCAGGCCGGCCCGGCCCCGCGGCACGCCGGGGCGCGATCAGCGCAGGATCACCGCGACGCGGGCCGCGCGGCCTTCGGCGTCGATCACCGACAGCGTCAGATGGCCAGGCCCGGGGTCCTCCAGCAAAGCCTCGCGCTCGGACGTCGCCACCGCGAAGGGGCGGCCGTCGGCGAGCCAGGTGAAGGGGGCGGTGCCGTCGCGCACCCGCACCACCAGCGCGCCGCCGCCGCTGTCCACCTCGGCGCCGTCGGGCGGAAAGGCCACGACCGGCGCTTCGGGGTCGGGCGCCATCGCCCCGTCGCGGCCGCGGAAGCGGCGCAGCGGTGCGGGCAACCCGGCGTTGCCCGCCATCAGCACCCCCGGCGGCGGCGGCCCGAGCGGAGCGAGCGCGGGCTTCAGCCGGGCAAAGACCTCGAACAGGATCGGCGCGGCCAGGCCGCCGCCGAAGGCGCCGGGCACCGGCGTGCCGTCGGCCCGCCCCATCCAGACCCCCGCCACATGCGCGCCGTCGAAGCCCAGCGCGAGCGCATCGCGATGGCCGTAGGACGTGCCGGTCTTGTAGGCCAGCCGGTTCGCGGGCGCCCCCGGCGGCGGGGCAAGCCCGGCGAGGATGTCGGCCACCTGCCAGGCGGCCTCGTGCGACATGAGCCGACGCGCCGCGCCCGCCGCCCCCGCCCGCGCCCGCAGGGGCAGCGCGGCGCCGCCGCGGGCGATGCCGCCATAGAGCGTGACGAGCCCCTCGAGGCTGACCCCCACCCCGCCCAGCGCCACCGCCAGCCCCGGCGCGCCCCCCGGCACCGCGGCCGCCACCCCCGCCCGGCGCAGCGCGGCCAGCAGATGCTCGGGCCCCAGCGCCTCGGTCAGCAGGACCACAGGGATGTTGAGCGACAGCTGCAGCGCCTCGCGCAGGCGCAGCGTGCCGCGGAAGAGACGGTCGAAGTTCTGCGGCGCGTAGGTGCCGAAGGCGGTGGGGCGATCCTCGATCAGCGTCTCGGGGTGGGCGAGGCCCTGGTCGAAGGCCAGCCCGTAGACCAGCGGCTTCAGCGCCGAGCCCGGCGAGCGCAGCGCCTGGGTCATGTCGAGAAAACCCGCGCGCGCATCGTCGGTGTAGCCGGCCGACCCGACGCTGGCGAGGATCTCGCCCGTCCGGTGGTCGGCCACCAGAAGGGCGACCGTCAGGCGCTCGCCCTGGCCCGCCACCGCGTCGGCGGCAAGCTTTTCGAGCCGCCCCTGAAGGCCCGCGTCCAGCGTCGTGCGGTGCACCCGCGCCAGCGGCTCGGCCGCGCGCAGCCGGTCGGCCAGATGCGGGGCGAGCTGGGGGAAGGGGCGGCGGGCGGCGGGCACCGCCTCGGAGCGGGCGGCCGCGGCACGGTCGGCCTCGATCAGCCCGCCGGCCGTCAGGCGGGCCAGCACCCGGTCGCGGGCGGCGCGGGCGGCCTCGGGCGCGCGGTCGGGGCGGCGGGCTTCGGGCGACTGCGGCAGGGCGACCAGCAGCGCCGCCTCGGCGGGGGTCAGCCGCCGCGGCTCCTTGCCGAAATAGGCGAAGGAGGCCGCGCGCACCCCCTCGAGGTTGCCGCCCATCGGCGCGAGGTCGAGATACAGCGCGAGGATCTCGTCCTTCGACAGCCGCCGCTCCAGCGCCAGGGCCACGCGGATCTGCCGCAGCTTGCCGGCCCAGCGACCCGTCCCGCTGTCCTCGAGAAGCCGCGCCACCTGCATCGTCAGCGTCGAACCGCCCGACACCGGGCGCCCCGCCCGCAACGCCTGCCCCGCCGCGCGGATCAGCGCCAGCACGTCCACCCCCGGATGGCTGCGGAAGCGCTTGTCCTCGTAGGCGACGAGCATCGCAAGATAGTCACGGTCCACCGCCTCGGGCCGGGCGGCAAGGCGCCAGCGCCCGTCGGCGACGGTGAAGGCGCGCAAAAGGCTGCCGTCGCGCGCCAGAACCTCGACCGAGGTCTCCACCGCCAGCGCGGGCAGATCGGTCGCCGCCACCCAGGCATCGAGCCGGTCGCGGGCCAGCGCCCCGGCCCACAGGAGCGCCGTCGCAAGCAGGATCGGCCAGGCGCGCAAGGGCCGCGCCTCAGCCCGCCGCGGACAGCTCGGCGTTGCCGGCCGCCTCGCTCCGGCCCGGGACCGGACCGGCGCCGACCCCGCCCCGCGCGCGCGCCGTCATGGCGCCACCGTCACCCGCCCTGCCCCCGTCCAGGCGCGCATGTCGGGGCGATACATGTCCTCGACGCTCGCCGCCGGGTGGTGGAAGCTTCCGGGCGTCGTCGCCCGCACGACATAGGCCAGCCGGAACGCCTCGTCGCCGCTGTGATCGACCGCGGCGAGGAAGCGGTTCTGGCGGAACTCGGCGTGCTGCACCTCCTCGGCGAGGTCAAGCCAGGCAAGGGCCGAGACGTCGCCCGAGGACAGCAGCGCGGGGTTGTCGATCTCGAACCCCGCCGGCAGCGGATCGTCCACCATCAGCCGCGCCTCGACCGGGGCGAAGGGCTCGACCTCGAGCACCGCGACCAGCCGGGTGCCGGCCTTGACCTGCGCCGGCGACACCGCCTTCCCCTCGAGCGTGTAGTAGCTGCGGCGGATCGCATAGCCGTTGCCGCCGGCCGGTTCGGGCACCTCGGGCACGCCGAAGGTGGTCAGCGTCAGGGTCTCGCTCCGGCGCGAGCCGTTGCGGATCTCCAGCGCGCTGCCCGCGCCCTGTTCGACCAGCCGCACGAGCGGCCCCGCGACCGGCTCGCCGTTCAGGGTGAAGCCCTCGGCGCCGGGACGGTCGATCAGCGCCTGGGTGGCCAGAAGGGTCCAGACCGCTTCCTGCGTCGAAAGCCGCGCGCCGCCCGGGGGCACCTCCATCCGCGCCGCCAGGGCGTCGCGGTTGACCGTGATGCTGCCCAGCGGGGCATTGCGGCCGACCTCGACGGCCAGCGTCAGCACGGCCGCGACATCGCGCCGGGCCGTGCCGTAGTCGGCCCGCCAGACGGCAGGGTCGTCGCCGCCCTCGTCCAGCGCGCCGACCGCCTGGGCGAACATCCGGCCCGCCCGCGCATAATCGCCATAGGACGCCAGCGCCGCGCCAAGCTGGGCCGCGGCGAGCGGCGTGTCGAAGGCATGCGCCTTGACATCGGCGTAGTAGCGCAGATCGCCGATCGCCGCCGCCCCCTCGCGCGCCAGCACCATCAGGGCGTAGGCGTAAGGCGCGCCGCCCTCGTCGAAGTCGCCCGCATAGTTCAACTGGTTGCGCAGATTGTCGAGCGCAAGGCGGAAGGCCGTCTCGGGCACTTCGATCCCCGCCGCGCGGGCGCGGCTGAGGAAGTCGGTGACATAGGCATCGAGCCAAAGGTCACCCGCCTGCGGCCGCCAGAGACCGAACGCGCCGTTCGGAGCCTGGTTCAACAGCACCGCGCGGATCGTCTGGGCCACGCGGATACGCCGCACCAGATCGCCACCCATGCCCATCGCCTGCGCCACCGAGGACAGATGCAGCAGCGCCATGGCGGACGAGACGATCTGCTCGGTGCAGCCGTAGGGGTAGCTGTCGAGCGCGCGCAGGAGCCCCGGCGCGTCGAAGCGCGCGACCGGCCCCACCGCCAGCGTCGCCCGGCCGGTGCCCCGGCGCAACCCGGCAAAGGCCTGGTCGTCGAAGGTGAAGCTTGCCCCCGCGGCAAGGTCGAACCGGCTGCGCCGCACCACCGCGGGGTCGTTCGCCTCGACCGGCAGGGCCAGCGCCTTGCTCAGCCGCCGGCCGTCCGGCGTGGTCAGCGCCACGGTCAGGGTGGCTAGGCCCGGGGCGGTCGCGGTGACCGGCACGCTCAGCGCCGCCCGCCCGCCGGGGGCAAGCTGCACGTCGGCCGGAACGGCGCCGAGCGTCGCGCCCGTGGCCGCGACCTCCAGCGCCATCGGGCCCGCGGGGCCGAAGGCGTGCGTCAGTTCCAGCAGCAGCCGGCTTTCGTCGCCCGGCTGCAGAAAGCGCGGCAGGCTGGCCGTCACCACCACCGGGTCGCGCACCAGCACGTCGGTCGCGGCCTGACCCACCGCCCGGTCCGACCAGACCACCGCCATGAGCCGCACGGTGCCGTTGAAGGCCGGCAGGTCGAAGCTTGTGCGGGCATAGCCATCGGGGCCCACCTGAAGCGCGCCGGAGAAGTAGGCCACGAGCTCCTCGGTCGGCGGCGGCGCCAGCAGACGGGCGCCTGCGCCGCCGTCGCCGCCCGAGCGCACCGTGCCGGCCGCCCCGCTCATCCCGTCGATCAGCCGGCCGTAAATGTCGCGGATCCCCACGCCAAGGCGCCGCTGGCCGAAGTAGTGGCCCGAAGGGTCGGGCGGCTGGAAGGCGGTGAGGTTCAGGATCCCCACATCGACCGCGGCGATGGTGGCCCAGGCGGTTGCGCCGGGGGCGATGCCGTCGACCTTCAGCGCCACGGGCAGCGGCCCGCGCGGGTCCACCTCGGTCGGCCCCTCGAAGGCCGCGGTCAGGCGGCGCCTGCCGGGGTCCACCGCGGCATGGGCCACGCCCAGGGCGCGGGCGGGGTTGCGCCCCGCCGGCACGTCCATGGGCCGCAGGAGCGAGACGGTGACATAGGCGCCCGTCCCCCAGTCGTCCGTCACGGGCAGGTCGATCACCGCCTCGCCGGCGCCGACCTCGACGGCCTTCAGGTCGATCAGCCGGTTCGACAGCACCGAGACGACGGCCACGCCTGCCGCCCGCGGCACGATGCGCAGACGCGCCGTCTCGCCCGGGCGATAGGCGTCCTTGTCCAGCGCAACCTCCAGCGCGTCGGGCGTCGTCGCCGTCTCGGCCGGCGCATACCAGCCGGCGTAGAACGGCATCGACGCCGCGCCGGGCGCGCCGTCGGTCCGCTCCAGCCGGATCTCGTGGGCGCCCCAGTCCACCGGTGCCGCAATCTCGAAGGGCGTCCCGGGCGTCAGCGTCGCGGTGCCCTCGGCCACACGGGTGCGGGTGGTGACGGGGTCGTAGTTCCAGACGCCATACAGCTGGAACCACTGATAGCGCGTCTCGACGCGCGAGACGGTCCAGCGCACCGGGATCGGCCCGCGCTCGCCCAAGGGCGCCACGGCCAGCAGCGCGAAGCGCGCCACATCCCCCTGTGGCACGACATCCTGAAACAGCGGCCGCAGGCCGAGCATCGGCGCAGCGGGCGCGAGCGGGCGGGTCAGCTGCCGCTCGACCGGTCGGCCCGAGCCCTCCGCCAGGCGCACCGCCAGCAGCATCTCCAGCGGGCGCACCGGGTCGCGCAGCTCGGGCAGACGCAGCTCGACCGCGGCGCGCCCGTCGGCACCCGTCCGAAGGTCGAAGGGCAGCGGCTCCATCCGCGGCGAGAAGGCATCGTCGTGGCGGCCGAAGCGGTAGCCGGGGAAACCCTCGAGCCCCTCGGCGGCGCGCACCAGCACCTCGCCCTCGATCGCAAGCTCGGCCGCCGGGGCGCCGAACAGATAGCGCGCCTCCAGCGTCAGCCGCGGCGCATCGCCCAACCGGATCGGCGCGTCGGGCAGCTTGAGGTCGAAGTCGATGCGCTCGGGCAGGAAATCCTCGACCAGGAAGGTCCTGGCGGTCAGCGGCGCGGCCTTGGGGTCGGCGAAGATCTCGTAGCGCCAGAGGCCGCGGGGGGCTGCCCCGGCGATGGGCAGCGCAAAGACATGCCCGCCCGCGCCCGCCTCGCGCCCGATCTGGCGCGAATACTCCACCCCGTCGGGGCGCAGCAGGCGCGCGGTCAGCGGCAGGCCGGGAATGGCGGTGCCGTCGCCGTCGCGGGCAAGCACGGTGAGGTTGACGATCTCGCCGGCGCGGTAGGCGCCGCGGTCGGTGGCGGCGAACACGTCCACCGCCGGCGGTGCGGCGCGCCCGGCCACGCCGCGGTCGGTCAGGTCGAACTCGGGGTCGGCAAGCGACAGGAAGGCGATGTCGCCCGCCGCCGCATCCTCGACCGTCACCAGCGCCGGCGCCGCGGCGCCGGTGCCGCGGGCCAGGCCGGGGGCGAAGCGGGCATAGCCCTGCGCATCGGTCACCGCGGTGCCCAGCACGCGATTCGAGCGCGAGACCAGCGACACCGCCACCCCTGCGCGCGCCGCCGCGGTGCCGAGGCTGCGGACGATCACATGCAGCCCGTCCACCCCCGAAAGCGTCGTCAGCCCGAGGTCGGAGACCACGAACCACTGCGTCGCCGTGACGGCATCCCACCGCTCGCGCCCGGGGATGCCTGCGGTGAGCGCATAGACCCCGGGCATCAGCCCGCCCAGCACCGCGTCCAGCGGCAGGCGGGTGGTCATCTCGCGATTGATCTCCATCGCCACCTCGGCCGTGCCGGTCCACACCGTCTCGCCGATGGCATCGGTAAGGTCCGCGGCCTCCCACGCCTCGAGCGGGCGGCCGAAATACTGCTCGCGGATCGCCTGCACGAGGTTGCGGTCGTCCACCCGCAGAAGCGTCAGCTCGAGCCGTTCGGTGTTTACCGTCTCGACCGGGATGGCAAGCGTCCCGCCGCGGGGCAGCACATAGGCGCGGGTGCCGAAGCGCACCGCAGGGCTGCGGTCGCGCACATAGGTCTCGATGGTGTAGGAGCGCCGCAACCGGTCGCCCGCGGCCGAGGGCAGCCCCTCGCGGAACGTGACGGCATAGCGCTGCCCGTGGTCCAGCCCGGCGACGCAAAGCTTGTTGAACTCGGCCTCCACCACCGCGCCCGGCGCCGCGCTGCGCACGAAGGGGGCATAGTCCACGCCGTCCTTCGCCAGCTCCTCCGAGAAGGTCGCGCAGACGCGCGGGCTGGCGAGGTCGCTTTCGACGTCGTGCTCGACGACACGGAATCCATAGCGCTCTTCGGCCGCCTCGAGCGCGGCGGCGATGGCCTGGCTCGGCGCGGCCGCATGGGCAAGGCGCAGCGCCAGAAGCGCGTCGCGGCCGCGCGAGAGCCCCGCCAGCGGCTGGGCCATGGCAAAGGCCGCCGCCGCCCGCTCGGCCGCGGTGCCGGCGCGCAGATAGGCGTTCGTCGCGGCCTGAAGGGCGCGCGACTGCAGCTCCTGGCGGGCGTTGAAGTCGCGCTCCTCGATGGCGTTCAGCGCCTGGGCATAGGCGGTCCAGTCGGCCGAGGAATCGGTCAGGTTGATCCGGGCGCCGATGAAGTGGGCCACACCCCGCCGGTCGCCTTCGCGCCGGGCGCGCGCCTCGGCGGTGCGAAAGTCCTCGGCCGTCCACTCGTCCGAGACGTGCAGCGCCGCCATCCCGAGCGCTTGGGCACGGGCGCGGCTGATGTCGTAGGCCGACAGGAACGCCAGCTCGGCCCGCCGGGTGGCAGCGCGCGCCAGCACGGCGGGATCGGTGTCGAACACGCGCGCCGAGATCGCGCCGACAAACGGGCGCACGTCGTTGGCGCCGGTCTTGGGGAAGCAGGCGCTGGAGCGGGTGTTGAAGGTGAAGGCGCGGCAGGCGGGATCGGACAGGCAGGCGCGCTGGCAGGCCTCGAGCGTGGTGTCGAAGATCGACCGCAGGTCCGAGCCGTAGAAGTCGCGGTCGGTGGTCAGCGCCAACCGGCGCTCGGGCACGGCGGCGTCCTGCGCCGCGACTGCGGTGGGAACGGCCAGGATCAGGGCCAGGGCGGCAGGCAGGAGCGAACTCGGACGCATGGGCACACCTCCATGGCGACCGCATCTCGCCGGGCAAGCCGCCTTGCCGCGCTTGTCTCACAGCGACCGGCTGTCTGGCAACGGATTCGCCGCGCCCGCCCGGACCGCCGCCGTTAAGGATGATTTCACCTCGGGTGGCGAAGCTGCCCCCGGGCAGCGCGGCGGCAGGGCAGGGCATGACGGCGACGACCTTCGCGGAGCGGCTCGCGCGGGAGCGGCGGCTGCGGCTGGCCGCCGAGCGGCTGCTCGAGCAGAAGAGCCGCGAACTTTTTGCCGCCAACGCCCAGCTTGCGATCCACGCGCGCAGCCTGTCCGACCAGATCGTCGAGCAGCGGCAGGCCGTCGCCTCGGCCCTGACGCAGGCCGAACTGCTCAAGGGCCAGAACAGCCGCGTCCTGTCCGACCTCGAGCGCGCGCATACCGCGGCGGTGATGGCCGAGCGGCGGCTGTGGGATTCGCTCGAGACCATCCGCGACGGCTTTGCCATCTTCGACGAGGGGCGCGCGCTTGCCGCGGCCAACCGCGCCTATCTCGGCCTGTTCAAGGGCCTCGACGAGGTGAGGCCGGGCATCCCCTATCGTCGCCTCCTCGAGCTCTGTGCCGAGGCGGGTCTGGTCGACCTCGAGGGGGGCGCGCCCGCCGACTGGGTCGCGGCGATGCTGGCCCGCTGGGAGGCCGAGACGATCGAGCCCAGGGTGCTGCGCCTGTCCAGCGGCCGCTGGATCAAGCTGATCGACCGGCAGGCGCGCGGCGGCGACATGGTGAGCCTCGCGCTCGACATCACCGAGACGATCGCGCGCGAGCGCGAGCTCGAGGAGGCGCGGGCGCGCGCCGAGGCGGCCTCGCGCGCCAAGTCGGCCTTCCTGGCCAACATGAGCCACGAGCTCCGCACCCCGATGAACGGGGTGGTGGGCATGGCCGAGCTTCTGTGCGACAGCGCGCTGAGCGAGGAACAGCGCCTCTATGCCGAGACCATCAAGTCCTCGGGCGAGGCGCTGCTCGTCATCATCAACAACATCCTCGAGTATTCCAAGATCGAGGCCGAGCGCGTCATGCTGCGGCCCGAACCGATGGACCTCGAGCGCCTGCTGCACGAGGTCGCGATGCTGCTGCAACCCCGGGCCACGGCCAAGGGCCTGGCGCTGGCGGTGGACTACGACCTGTTCCTGCCCACCCGCTTCGTCGCCGACCCGGGGCGGCTGCGCCAGGTGCTGACCAACCTGGTCGGCAACGCGGTGAAGTTCACTGAGGCCGGGCATGTGCTGATCCGCGTCGTCGGCATCGAATCCGCGGCCGGTGCTGCGGAGGGCACCGCCTGCCAGCTGCACATCACCGTCGAGGATACGGGCATCGGCATCGCGCCCGAGCACCTCGAGCACATCTTCGGCGAGTTCAACCAGGTCGAGGACCAGACCAACCGCAAGTTCGAGGGCACGGGGCTGGGCCTTGCGATCACGCGGCGGCTGATCGCGCTGATGGGTGGCGAGATCTGGGTCGAGAGCGCGCCGGGCGAGGGGTCGTGCTTCGGCGTCCGCCTTACCCTGCCGGTGGCCGAGCCGGTCGCCGAGATCGCCGGCGCGCCCCCCGGTCTGCGCCGCGCGATCGTGGTGGACGACCAGCTTCTGAACCGCACCATCCTCGAGCGCCAGTTGACGGCCTTCGGCCTCGACGTCACGCTGTGCCGGTCGGGGGCCGCGGCGCTGAAGCGTCTGGCCGAGGACCCGGACCATCAGGTCATCCTCGCCAACACCGACGCGCCCGAGATGGACGGCCTCGCCCTGGCCGCGGCGCTGCGCGCGGCGGGCCATGCGGTGCCGCTCGTCCTGCTGTGCGCCAACCCCGCAGCGGTGCGCGCCCTGCCGGGGGCCGAGCTGGTCGCAGCCATCCTGCCGCGCCCGCTGCCGCGGCGCGACCTCTACAGCCGGCTTGCCAGCCTGTGCCCCGCCCCGCCGCAGCCGCCCGCCGCCCCGGCGCAGCCCGCCGAACGCCGCGCCATGCGCGTTCTGGCGGCCGAGGACAACCGCACCAACCAGCTCGTGTTCCGCAAGATGGTGCAGGATCTCGACATCGAGCTTCGCTTCGCCTCGAACGGCCGCGAGGCGGTCGAGCTGTGGGACAGCTTCCGCCCCGACATGATCTTCATGGACATCTCGATGCCCGAGATGGACGGACGCCAGGCGACCCGCGCGATCCGCGCGGCCGAGGCCGCGCGCGGCGCTCCGCGGACGCCGGTGGTCGCGCTCACCGCCCATGCGATGGCCGGCGACCGCGAGGAGATCCTGGCCGCGGGCCTCGACCACTATCTCACCAAGCCGCTGCGCAAGACCGCGATCGTCGAGCACATCCGGCGGCTGCAACCCCTCGGCACCCGCCCGCCACTGGCCGAGGGGGCGGAGAGCGACGCATGAGGTTGCGCGAAAAGGCGCGAGGCCTTAGGGATCAGCCGGGCAACCCGAAGCGGAGGTGGGGACCATGACCTCGATCTACCAGATCCTGATGCTGATCCTGGATGTGGCGTGGTTCGTGATGATCATCCACATCATCCTGAGCTGGCTGATCAGCTTCCAGGTTCTCAACCTGCGCCAGCCGCTGGTGGCACAGGCCTGGTCGGGGCTGAACCAGCTTCTCGAACCGGTCTACGGCCGCATCCGCTCGGTCCTGCCGCCGATGGGCGGGATCGACCTGGCGCCGCTGGTCGCGTTGATCGCGCTCTTTGCGCTGCGCACGGTGCTGGCCAACAACGCCGCCGCCTTCTACTGACCCGCCCGTGACGGCCGCCCCCGCACCCGCCCCCGCACCCGCCGCCATGCATCCCGAGGCGCGGAGGCTGCTGGCCTCGGTCTGGGGCTTCGCGGGCTTCCGCCCGGGGCAGGCGGAAATCGTCGCCGCCGTGGCGGCGGGGCGCAACACGCTGGCGATCATGCCCACGGGCGGCGGCAAGTCGCTGTGCTTCCAGCTGCCGGCCCTGCTGCGGCCGGGCCTGACGGTCGTGATCTCGCCGCTGATCGCGCTGATGCGCGATCAGGTGCGCGCGCTGCGCGCCGCGGGGGTCGAGGCCGGCGCGCTGACCTCGGCCAATTCGGGCGAGGAAACGGCCGAGGTGATGGCCGGGCTCGACGCCGGGCGGCTGAAGCTGCTATACATCGCGCCCGAGCGACTGGCGGGCGCGGGCGTGCCGGGGATGCTGCGGCGCATCGGCACGCGGCTGATCGCGGTGGACGAGGCGCATTGCGTCAGCCAGTGGGGCCACGACTTCCGCCCCGACTATCTGCGCATCGGCGCGCTGCGCCGCACGCTCGATGTGCCGCTGGCCGCCTTCACCGCCACCGCCGACGCCGAGACGCGGGCCGAGATCGTTGCGCGGCTGTTCGATGGCGAGCCGCCCGCGACCTTCCTGCGCGGCTTCGACCGGCCGAACCTGCGCCTGGCCTTCGCGCCCAAGGACGGCCCGCGCCGGCAGGTGCTGTCCTTTGTCGCGGCGCGGCGCGGGCAGTCGGGCATCGTCTATGTCGCCACCCGCGCCCGGGCCGAGACGCTGGCCGCGGCGCTGGCCGAGGCCGGGCACGACGCCATCCCCTACCACGCCGGGCTCGACCCCGAGGCGCGGCGCCGCGCCGAGGAGCGGTTCCAGCGCGACGACGGGCTGATCGTGGTGGCGACGGTCGCCTTCGGCATGGGCATCGACAAGCCCGACATCCGCTGGGTGCTTCAGGCCGACCTGCCGAAGTCGATCGAGAGCTACTATCAGGAAATCGGGCGCGCGGGGCGCGACGGGGCGGCGGCCGACACGCTCACGCTCTACGGCCCCGACGACATCCGGCTGCGCCGCAGCCAGATCGACGAGGGTGCGGCGCCGGCCGAGCGCAAGGCGGCCGACCATGCGCGGCTGAACGCGCTGCTCGGTCTGGCCGAGGCCACGCGCTGCCGCCGCCAGGTGCTTCTGGGCTATTTCGGCGAGGCCAGCGCGCCCTGCGGCAACTGCGACCTCTGCGACCGCCCGGCCGAGACCTTCGATGCGACCGAGGCGGTGCGCAAGGCGCTCTCGGCCGTGCTGCGCACCGGCGAATGGTTCGGCGCGGGGCATCTGATCGACATCCTCACCGGCACCGCCACCGACAAGGTGAAGGCGCGCGGGCACGACCGGCTGCCCACCTTCGCCGTCGGCCGCGACCTGCCGCGCGACCGCTGGGGCGCGATCTTCCGCCAGATGATGGGCCGCGACCTGATCCGCCCCGACCCCGAGCGCCACGGCGCCCTGCGCATGACCGAGGCCGCGCGCCCCGTCCTGCGCGGCGAGGCGAAGGTCGAGCTGAAGGTCGAGCTGCGTCACGCCCCCCCGCCCGGCGCCCCGCGGGCCGCGGCGCGCGCGCTGGTGGACGAGGCCGACGAGGGGCTTCTGGCCGCGCTCAAGGCCTGCCGGCGCCAGCTGGCCGAGGCGCAGGGGGTGCCCGCCTATGTCGTCTTTGCCGACCGCACGCTGATCGAGATGGCCGAACGCCGCCCCGCCACGCTGGACGAGATGGCGCAGATCTCGGGCGTCGGCGCGCGGAAGCTTGAAAGCTACGGCGCCACCTTCCTGGCCGTCATCACCGGCGCGGCCGCCGAGCCCGTCCACCCCGCCCGCCGGCGCCTGGCCGGGCGCCCGGCCGGCCCGCTCTACGACCGGCTTGCCGCGGCAGCGGCGGCGCTGGAACGCGGGGCCGACGGCACCGACAAGCCGATGTCCTGCCCTCCCGCGATGCTGGCCCGCATCGCCGAGCGTCGCCCGGCCGACCCCGCGGCGCTTGCCCGGCTGATCGGCCCGGCGCGGGCGGACCGCTTCGGCGCGGCCTTCCTTGCGGCGCTGGCCGCGCCCGGGGACTGACGGCCCGCCGCGCGCTGGCCTCGCGCCGCCGCGCGGGCTATACCCCCGGGCGCACCGCCCCCGAAGGACCGCCATGACCGGCCGCACCCGCCCCTTCGCCGCCCACGAGCGCATGATCGCCTGGCGCTACCTGCGCGCCCGCCGGGCCGAGGGCGGGGTGGCCGCGATGACCTGGATCTCGCTGATCGGGATCACCCTGGCGGTGTTTGCGCTGATCGCCACGCTGGCGGTGCGCTCGGGCTTCCGCGCCGAGTTCGTCGACACGATCCTCGGCGCCAACGCCCATGTCACCGTCTATTCCACCGTCTATGTCACCGCGGCCGGGACCACGACGCGGGCGATCCGCGACTATGCCGAGGTGGCCCAGCGCCTGCGCGCGGTGCCGGGCGTCACCCGCGCCGCGCCGCTGGTCAAGGGGCAGGTGATGGCCAGCCACCGCGGACGCAACGCGGGCGTCGAGGTGTTCGGGATCGCGCCCGACGATCTGCGTAGCATTCCCCGCGTGGGCGAGGGGGCGGACGGCTTCGGCGACCTTGCCGCCTTCGGCCGCGGCATCGCCATCGGCTCGGGCGTGGCGCGCGAGCTCGGGGTGACGGTGGGCGACACGATCCGGCTGATCTCGCCCGACGGGGTGCGCACGGCCTTCGGCACCTCGCCCCGGGTCAGCGCCTACGAGGTGGTCTGGATCTTCACCGCCGGGCGCTGGGACATCGACCGCACGCGCCTCTACCTGCCCTTCGACGAGGCGCAGCGCTTCTTCAACCGCGAGGGCGCGGCAGACGAGATCGAGGTGATGGTGCGCGACCCCGAGCGGGTGAACGCGCTGGCCCCCGCGCTGGTCGCGGCGATGGGCGAGGGGCGCGCCCTGCTCTGGACCTGGCGCGACAGCGCGGGGGGCTTTCTGCGCGCGCTCGACGTCGAGGACAACGTGATGTTCGTGATCCTGTCGATCCTCGTGCTGATCGCGACGATGAACATCGTCTCGGGCCTGATCATGCTGGTCAAGAACAAGGGGCGCGACATCGGCATCCTGCGCAGCATGGGGCTGACCGAGGGGGCGGTGCTGCGCATCTTCTTCCTCTGCGGCGCGACCATCGGCATCCTCGGCACGGCGGCGGGGGTGGCACTGGGCTGCGCCTTCGCGATCTGGATCGACCCGATCTTTGCTCTGGTCGATGCCGTCGCGGGCGGCGGCGTGTGGGACCCGCGGGTGCGCGGGCTCTATGCGCTGCCGGCGCAGCTGCGGCTGGCCGACGTGCTTTCGGCGGTGGCGCTGTCGCTGTCGCTGTCCTTCCTCGTCACCGTCTTTCCCGCCCGCCGCGCGGCGCGGATGAACCCGGTCGAGGCGCTGCGCCATGAGTGAGCCGGCGCTGCGGCTGGAGGGGATCGAGAAGGCCTACAACCGCGGCCGGCCGGGCGAGGTGCGGGTGCTGCGCGGCGCCGCGCTGGCGCTGGCCCCGGGCGAGGTGGTGGCGCTGGTGGCGCCCTCGGGCGCGGGCAAGTCCACGCTGCTGCACATCGCGGGGCTGCTCGACACGCCCGATGCCGGGCGCGTGGCGATCGGCGGGCGCGACCTGACGCGGGCGGCCGACGGGCTGCGCACCGCGGTGCGGCGGGCCGAGGTGGGCTTTGTCTATCAGTTCCACCACCTGCTGCCCGAGTTCAGCGC
>CALJZN010000081.1 GCA_937983405.1 uncultured Paracoccaceae bacterium | reverse complement strand
CAGAGCGATGTCCTTCCCGACCAGTGCGCGCAGGCTGTCGGATGCGAAGATGACCCTGCGGGCGCTGTCCACGACGACGGTCGGGCCCAGAAGCTGCCGGATGATCGTATCGAGAAGTTGATCGGCCAAAATCGTCTCCTTCGGATCCGATGGATTCATAATAGCCCGTTTGTGTCATTCAATCAATTTTCCAGGTGAGTCTTTTCGTGTCCTGCCAAGGTGTTCGGTCCCCACTAGGGTGCCAAAACGGTCACGGCTGGCGCGGCGCGTGTCTGCGCCCCCCGGTGGGGGTGTCCGGGCGCCGCTTCGACGTGGACCGACCAACCGGAATTCAGGGAGGCACCATGCAAGACAAACATCTAAATCGGCGCGACGCGCTCAGGTTCGGCGGCACGGCAGCCGTCGGAGGCGTCGCCGCGGCGCTGACCGGTCCGGCACAGGCCACGCCGCGGATGCGGATCGCGTCGCTGGCCGATCTGTCGGCAGGCTTTGCCATCGATTTCGACTATCCCGATGGTGCGGCGGCTGTGCTGGTCGATCTCGGCGAGGCCACCGAAGGCGGTGTCGGCCCCAACGGCTCGATCGTCGCCTATTCCGCGCTGTGCCAGCACATGGGTTGCCTGGTGGAATACCGCGAGGCGACCAAGGATTTCTTCTGCGGCTGCCATGCCAGCCGGTTCGATGCCCGGCTCGGCGGGCAGGCGGTCGAGGGGCCGGCACCGCGTGGATTGCCGCGCATCGCGCTCGAAATCGACGGCGACGACATCTTCGCCACCGGCGTCGACGGGCTGGTTTACGGCTTCGCCTGCCACGCCTGAGACCGGGCGACGGAGATTCCGAGGGAGGATCGGGAATGAAGGACGATATCACGCCGCAGACCGGCATCGGCCGCTCGCGTCGGCGGTTTCTGAAGGGGGCACTTGCAGGTGGCGCGGCCGTTCCGGCGCTCGGGCTGGCGGGCGAGGTCCGCGCGGCCGGACATGCCGGGGCGTGCCTTGAGCTGCCACCCGCCAGCGCGCAGGTATTCAACGCGACCTGCCAGTACTGCATGGTCCAGTGCGGCTACAAGGCATATGTCTGGGAGCGCGGAACGGGCATCCGGCCCGAGGGGGACTATACTGGCGCCCTGTCCGGCGAATGGTTCGCCCCGCACAGCATCGTGGCCGCCGAAAAGGACGGCAAGGAGGTCTTCATCGCCGTCAAGGCCGACCCCGATTGCGTGGTCAACCATGGCGACTATTCGATCCGCGGCGGCACCGCGGCCCTGACGCTGTTCCAGAAGAACACGCCCGTCGCCGAGAAGCGCCTGCTGCACCCGATGATCCGCAAGGGCGGCAAGGGCAGCCCGCTGGAACGGGTGAGCTGGGACGAGGCGCTTGACTTCACCGCCGCGAAGCTGACCGAGCTGCGCGATGCCCACGGCCCCGACGCGCTGTCGCTGGTCTGGGGCGACTGGCTCTACAACCTGCCGACCTACGCGATGCTCAAGTTCTGGTGGGAGGGCATCGGCTCGTCCACCCACACCGGCAACGGCTGGTTCTTCGACGAGGAAAGCGCGGGCATCTCGGCGGCCTTCGGCACCGGCACGCGGTCCTTCACCGAGGAGGATTTCGAGGAGACCCGGCTTCTGGTCACCATGGGCGCGAATGTCGAGGCGAACGGTTCGGTCTGGCACCACCGCTTCTTCGGCAACCTCTCGGGCGGCGGCGCGAAACACATCGACATCGACCCGCGGCGCACCTATCAGGCAGAACTGGCCGAACAATACGGCGGCCTGCACCTGATGGTCCGCCCCGGCACGGACGCGATCCTGATCGGGGCGATCATCCGCGAGATCATCGCCCGCGACGCCTGGGACAAGGAGTTCGTCGATGCCCATGTCACGGGCTTCGACGTGCTGCGCGACACGGTGCAGGCGCCGAAGTTCGAACTCGCTGCCGCCGCCGAGGCCACCGCGGTGCCGGCCGAGAAGATCCTCCGCGCGGTCGAGATGCTGATCGAGGCCAGGGGGCAGACGATGCTTCTGAACGAGAAGGGCATCATGCACCAGATGGCCGCCTTCGAGGCGCAGCACGCGCTGGCGGCGCTTGGCGCGATCCTCGGCAATGCGGGCAAGCCGGGCGCCACCACCTCGCGCATGGGCGGGCATCCGGGCGGCAGTCTGGTCTGGCCCGACGAGCCGCCCAGCCGATCCGGGAATGCCTACATGTACGACCGCTTGGCGGCGGGCGGGGTCAAGGCCACCTGGGCCTTCGCCTGCAACATCACCAAGCAGCTGCCCGACCTGACCAACCATCTGCCCCTGATCGCCGAGGGTTTCGTCGTCGTCCAGGACCGTATCCACACCGACATGGACGCGATCGCCGATGTGCTGCTGCCGGCCGCGACCTGGGGCGAGACGCCGACGATCCTGACCTCGGTCACGCGGCGGCTGCGCATGACCCAGGCCTTCATGGACCCGCCCGGCGAGGCCCGCCCCGACTGGTGGATCGTGGCCGAGGTGGCCAAGCGCATGGGCTACCAGGGCTTCGACTGGGCTTCGCCCAGGGATGTCTGGGACGAGATGCGCGCCAAGAGCAGCGGCATCGCCGAGATCACCTGGGAGATGCTCGAGGCCGCCGGCACAAACGGCTTCCGCCTGCCCTACATCAACGGACAGGAAGGGCCGGACCGGCTGTTCTCGGATGACTACGCCGCGCGCAACGGCAAGCGCTTCGCCACCGCCGACGGCAAGGTGCATCTGGAACGGACGGCGGTTCTGGCAGAGTTCGACCCGGCGAAGTTCGAATGGGGCGAGGTGAGCGCGGCCCATCCGCTGATGGCCTTCGACTTCCGGCTGAACGAGTTGTGGAACACCGGCTATACCTACTGGGACAAGCCGACGGTCAATGCCCGCACGCCGGATGCCTTCGTGCTGATGCACCCCGAGGATGCCGCTGCGCGGGGCATCGCCACGGGCGATGCGGTCGAGCTGCGCTCGCCCTACGGCGCCTGCCGCGGCATCGCGCGGGTCACCGACGGCGTGGTGAAGGGGGCCGTGGGTAT
>CALJZN010000080.1 GCA_937983405.1 uncultured Paracoccaceae bacterium | reverse complement strand
GGCGGCGGCGGCGGCCCCCAGGCGCCGCGCGGGCCGGCGGGCGCGCCGGGCGGGGGCCAGCCGGGCATCGGCCGCGCCGCCCCCAGCGCGCCCTCGGCCAGCGTCGAGGCGGTGCGGTGCCCGGCCTCGGCCAGCGCCTGGCGCAGCGCCCCCACCACGAGCCCGCGCACCAGCCCGGGGTCGCGGAACCGCACCTCGGCCTTGGCGGGGTGGACGTTGACATCCACTTGCCGCGGGTCGCAGACCAGCCACAGCACGGCCGCCGGGTGCCGGTCGCGCGGGATCAGGTCGCCGTAGCCCGCGCGCAGCGCCGACAGCAGCATCCGGTCGCGCACCGGTCGGCCGTTGACGAAGACGAACTGCGCCACCGCCGCCCCGCGCGCATGGGTGGGCAGCGCGGCAAGGCCGGTCAGCACGAAGCCCTCGCGAAGGGCCGCGACCGGCAGGGCATTGTCGGCGAAGGCGGGCCCCAGCAGCCGGCGCACCCGCGCCTCGGGCGAGGGGTCGGGATCGGCCCGCAGCAGCGTCCGCCCGTCGCCCCCTTCGCCGTCGCCCCCTTCGCCGAGGTCGCGCAGGGCAAAGCCCACGCCGGGCGCGGCCAGCGCCAGCCGGCGGACCACATCGGTGATCGCCTGCGCCTCGGCGCGCTCGGACCGCAGGAACTTCAGCCGCGCCGGGGTGGCGTGAAAGAGGTCGCGCAGCTCGACCACCGTTCCGCGGGCGGCGGCGGCGGGCAGAACCTCGCCCGGAACCCCGGCGGCGACGGTCAGCCGCGCCCCCTCGGTCCCCGCCGCGCGCGAGGTGATCGTCAGCCGTCCGACCGCGCCCAGCGAGGGCAGCGCCTCGCCCCGGAAGCCGAACGAGCGGATGTCGAGCAGGTCCGAGCCGTCGATCTTCGAGGTCGCGTGCCGGGCGACCGCCAGCGGCAAGTCCTCGGGCGCCATGCCGTGGCCGTCGTCGGCCACCCGGATCAGCGCGATGCCGCCGTCCGCGAAATCCACCGCGATCCGCCGCGCCCCGGCGTCGAGCGCGTTCTCGACCAGCTCCTTGACGGCCGAGGCGGGGCGCTCGACCACCTCGCCGGCCGCGATGCGGTTCACCGCGGCGGCGTCGAGCTGGCGGATCCGCGGGCGAATCCCGGCCTGTGCATCACCCATTTTGTGCCCCCCGGTCTGCGCACCACCACCCATAGCACCGGACGTCGCCCGGACCAAGGGCCGCGGGCTCAGTTCGGCGGCGGCAGCGGCCCGCTTGCGACGCCTTCGGGGGCGCCCACCACCACGAAGTGCAGCGCCTCGGGGACGTAGAGCCGTGCGGCCACGCGCGCCGCCTCGGCCAGCGTCACCGCCCGCACCTTATCGTTGCGCGTGGCGATGTAGTCGCGGGGCATGCCCTGCATCTGCATCGAGACGAGGATGCGCGCGATGGGGGCGTTGCCGTCGAAGCGCAGCGGATAGGCACCGGTGAGGTAGGTCTTGATCGCGTCGAGCTCGGCCTCCGACAGCCCGCCCTCGGCCAGGCGCGCCCATTCGGCGCGGATGATCCCGATCGCCTCGGCCACGCGGGCATTGGCCACCGAGAGGCTGCCCAGCACCAGCGCGCCGCGGTCGCGCGCCGCCAGCCCGGTGCCGACGCCGTAGGTGAGGCCCCGCTTCTCGCGCAGCTCGGCCATCAACCTTGTGCCGAACCGGCCGCCGCCCACCGCCTCGTTCAGCACGAAGGCCGTCAGGAAATCGGGGTCGTCGAAGGCGATGCCGCCGTGGCCGAACAGAAGCGTAGACTGCGGGCCCGGGAAGGGCACCACCGTCACGCCCGGCTCCAGCGTCAGCGCGGCCGGACCCGGCAGCGGCGCACCGGCCTCGGGCAGCCCGCCCAGCAGCGCATCGAGCAGCGCGCCAAGCTCGGCCGCCCCGATGTCGCCCACCGCCGCCACATGCACCCGGTCGCGGGCGATGGCGCGGGCGTGCGCGGCCAGGATGTCGTCGCGGGTCAGCGCCGCCACGCTTTCGGCGGTGCCGTCGCCGGACGAGCCATAGGGATGATCGCCGAAGGCAAGCGCGAACATCCGCGCCCGGGCGATGGCGGCGGGGCGCTGCGCCTCGGCGCGGATGTTGGCCAGCACCTGCCCGCGCACCCGTTCGATCGCCCCGGGGTCGAAGCGCGGTTCGGTCAGCGCGCTGCGCAGCAGCGCGACGGCGGCGTCGCGATTCTCGGTCAGCATGCGGGCCGAGACCGACAGGGCGTCGTCGTCCGCCTCGAAGCGGTAGCTCGCCGCCAGCGCCTCGCGCGCCTCGGCGAAGCCCTGCGCATCCAGATCGCCCGCGCCCTCCTCGATCAGGGCGGTCATCAGGTTCACGGCCCCGCGCCGGTCGGCCTCGTCCAGGCTGGTGCCGCCGCGGAAGCGGATTTCCAGCGCGAGGAAGGGGATCGAGCGCGCCTCGACCAGCCAGGCGCGGATGCCCCCGGGCGAGACCACCTCCTGCACCGCGATCTCGGCGCGCAGCGGCAGGGCAAGCAGGACGGCGGCGGCGATGCCGCCGAGGATGCGGGCCGCAAGCGGGCGCGTCACTGGGACACCTCCGTCGCCTCGGGCGGCAGCAGCCAGCCCGTCACCGACTGCCGCCGGTCGAGCACCCGCGCGGCCGCCGCCATCACATCCGCGGGCGTGACTGCCTGAAGCGCGGCAGGCCAGCCCTGCACGTCGGCAACCGTCAGCCCGGTGCTCAGCGCCTCGCCATAGTCGCGCGCCAGCCCGTCGACATCGTCGCGGGCATAGATCTCGGCCGCGCGCAGGCGCATGCGGATGCGCTCGAACTGCGCCGGGTCGGGGCCGTCGCGCAGGAAGGCCGCGATCACGCGATCCATCTCGGCCTCGGCGGCGGCGATGTCCACGCCCTCGGCCGGCACCACCGCCAGCGAGAAGACCGCGTGGTCGAGCCCGATGCCGCGGTAGCTCGCGTTGGTGTAGAGCGCGCTGCCCGAGCCGAACTCCATCGCCCGCCCCAGAACCGAGGTCGCCCCGGTCCCGCCCAGAAGCTCGGCCAGCACGGTCAGCGCCGCGGCCGCGGCCTGGTCGCCGGGGTGGCGGGCGGGGGCAAGATATTGCCGGGCGATGTAGGGCTGCGCCACCCGGGCATCGCGGTAGATCACCCGCCGCTCGGCCAGCTGCGGCGGCTCGGCCGGGCGGATGCGGGGCGGCAGCGGGCGGGGCGCAACGGGGCCGTACTGCGCCTCGGCCAGCGCGCGCACCGCCTCGGGCTCGACATCGCCGGCGACGATCAGCGTGGCGTTGTTGGGCGCGTAGTGCAGCCGGTAGAAGGCCAGCGCATCTTCGCGCGTGAGCGCCTCGATCTCGTGCCGCCAGCCGATGATCGGGATGCCGTAGGGATGGTTGAGGAACTGCGCCGCCCGCATCTGCTCGCCCAAGACGGCGCCAGGGCGGCTTTCCACCACCTGCCCGCGCTCCTCGAGGATCACGTCGCGCTCGGTCAGCGCCTCGGCCTCGGGGATCGCGAGGTTGGCCATGCGGTCGGCCTCGAGCCGCATCATCAGCTCCAGCCGGTCGGCGGCGACGCGCTGGAAATAGCCGGTGTAGTCCCACGAGGTGAAGGCGTTGTCGCGCCCGCCGTTGGCCTCGACGATGGCCGAGAACGCGCCGGGGGCGAGCGTGTCGGTGCCCTTGAACATCAGATGTTCGAGGTAGTGCGCAATGCCCGACTTGCCCGCCGGCTCGTCCGCCGCCCCGACCCGGTACCACACCATGTGCGTGACGACCGGCGCGCGGCGATCCTCGATCACCACGACGTCCAGCCCGTTGTCCAGCCGGAAGGTGGCGACGGTCTCGGCCTGCGCTGCCGCCCCGCCGAGGGTGACGCATGCCACCAGCGCCCCGAGCCATCCACGCCTCATGCCGTTCCTCCGACGCCGCCCCCGGGGCCAAGCTACGCGACGCGGGGCGGGCTTCAAGCGAAGATGTGCAGGGGTGACGCGGCTGTGACCGACCGGCGTGCGCGCGCCCCGAGGGCGCGCTAGCGCCCGAGCCTCGGGTCGGGCGGGGCCGCGGGCGTGCGCACGCCAAGGCGGCGCCAGCGCGCCAGCTCGGCATAGCGGTCGAGCGCCATCACGCGGTAGGTGCGGAAGTAGACGTTGACGCTGAACAGCCGGTCGAGCAGCAGCCCATTGTTGCGGCGGCGAAACTCCAGATCCTCCGCGGCCAGCCGGTCGCGGATGTCGGCCTCGGTGCCCAGGCGCGTGACATGGGCATAAAGCGCCGCGTCGGCCGCCGGGATGCCCGCGGCCCGGGCCGCGGGGCGGCCGCCCAGGGCGGCCACGGCATCCTCCAGCGGCGCGGGGTCGGTGCGGTTGCGCCCGCCCGGCGTCGGTTCGGGCAGGGCCGACAGGTCGGGGGGCATCGTCAGGGGCCGCGTCGGCAGGATCGAGAACTCGTCGGGCGAGGTCGTGTTGGCGGCGATGTTCATCAGCCGCGGCTCGCCCCGCTCGCAGCCGGCCAGCGCAAGGACCGCGGCCGCCGCCAGTCCTGCAAGCCTCAGCGCGTCCGCCATTCGCCGTTCCTTTGCCGTCATCCGCCGCGGTGGCCCCCTGTCTTAGCCCAAAGGTCCCCCCCCGTCACGGGGGGATCGCGCGCCCTTGCGCCCCTCGGCCGGCCCGCCGCCGCGCCCCGCGAACAGGACAAGCCCGACGGCCCCGGCGAACACGCCCGCATCGGCGAGGTTGAAGGCGAAGGGATTGTCGATGCCGCAGCAGGACATGTTGAGGAAATCGGCGACCGCGCCCCAGCGGATGCGGTCGATGACGTTGCCCAGCGCGCCCCCCACCAGAAGCCCCGCCGCCGCCTGCACGCGCCGGCCCTCGCCCGCCCGCGCCACCCAGCGCCAGACCCAGGCCGAGATCGCCAGCGCCAGCGCCACCAGTGCCCAGCGCGTGATCTCGCCCTCGTTCGCGAGCAGCCCGAAGTTGACGCCGCGGTTCCACGCCATCCGCAGGTTGAGCAGCGGCGGCAGCACGTCGATCGCGAGCCGGCCGCGCAGGTCGAGCCCGTCCACCACCAGCCATTTGGTCGCCTGGTCGAGCGCGAGCGTCCCCAGCCCGACCCACGCCGCAAGCCGCATCGCTGCCCCTCAGTGCCGGAAATGGCGGATGCCGGTGAACAGCATCGCCAGCCCGAGGGCGTCGGCCGCGGCGACCACCTCGCCATCGCGCAGCGCGCCGCCGGGCTGGATCACGGCGCGGACGCCCGCTTCGGCCAGCGCCTCGATCCCGTCGGGGAAGGGAAAGAAGGCGTCCGAGGCCGCCGCCGCCCCCGCCGCCGGGCTTTCCGCCAGCCCCAGCGCCGCGGCCATGTCGGCGGCCTTGCGCGCGGCGATGCGGGTCGAATCGACCCGGCTCATCTGGCCCGCGCCGATCCCCACCGTCGCGCCGCCGCGGGCAAGGACGATGGCGTTCGACTTCACATGCTTGGCCACGGTCCAGGCAAAGAGAAGATCGGCCATCTCCCCGGCCTCGGGCGCGCGGCGGGTGACCACGCGCAGCGCGGCGGGGTCGAGCGTGACCGCGTCGCGATCCTGCACCAGGAAGCCGCCCGCCACCTGCCGCAGCACGGACCCCGGCGCGGCCGGGTCGGGCAGCGCCTCGACCGTCAGCAGCCGCAGGTTGGGCCGGGCCGCAAACACCGCCCGCGCGGCCGCGTCGGCGCCCGGGGCGATGACCACCTCGGTGAAGATGGCCGCGATCGCCTCGGCCGTGGCGCCGTCGAGCGGGTGGTTCAGCGCCACGATACCGCCGAAGGCCGAGACGCGGTCGCAGTCGAAGGCGCGGGCATAGGCCTCGGCCGGCGTCGCGCCGCGGGCCGCGCCGCAGGGGTTGGCGTGCTTGACGATGACGCAGGCCGGCCCGTCCTCGGGGCGGAACTCGGCCACCAGCTCGAGCGCGGCGTCGGTGTCGTGGATGTTGTTCCACGACAGCGCCTTGCCCTGCCACTGCCGCGCGGTCGCCAGCCCCGCGCGCTGCGGACCGCCGGCATAGAAGGCGGCGGTCTGGTGCGGGTTCTCGCCATAGCGCAGCCGCTGCACCAGCCGGCCCGACAGCGCGCGGTGGCGCGGCGCGCCCTCGTCCGCCGCGGCCGCCAGAAAGCCCGCCACCGCGGCGTCGTAGTCGGCCGTCAGCGCGAAGGCCGCCGCGGCGAGGCGCCGCCGGAAGGCCAGCGTCGTGCCGCCGTCGGTCCGCGCCATCTCGTCCAGCAGGGCGGGGTAGTCGGCCGGGTCCGTCACGACGGCGACATGGGCATGGTTCTTCGCCCCGGCGCGGACCATCGCCGGCCCGCCGATGTCGATCTGCTCGACGCAGTCGGCAAACCCCGCCCCCGCCGCCAGCGTCGCCGCGAAGGGGTAGAGGTTGACCACCAGCAGGTCGATCGCGCCGATCCCGTGCGCGGCCATCGCCGCGGCATGCCCCGGGTCGTCGCGCAGGCCGAGAAGCGCGCCGTGCACCGCCGGATGCAGCGTCTTGACGCGGCCGCCCAGCATCTCGGGCCAGCCCGTCAGCTCGGCCACGTCCCGCACGGCAACCCCCGCCGCCCGCAGCGCCGCCGCCGTGCCCCCGGTCGAGACGATCTCGACCCCGCGCGCGGCCAGCGCCCCGCCCAGATCGGCCAGCCCGGCCTTGTCGGACACCGACAGCAGCGCGCGCCCTATCCTCACCCTGTCGGTCATCGCTGTCCCTCCCATGCGCCGGCCTCGGCGTCGGCTGCCAGATCGCGCACTGCAAGCGGCGTGTCCACCGCCTTCGCAAGGCTCCAGCCGACGCGGCCGGTGGTGTCGATCAGCACGGCCGAGAGCACGACCTGCCGCGTCGCGACCGGCTCGTGCGCGCCGGGCTCGAGCCAGAACGAGGGTTCCACCGACAGCCGCGCCGGCCCGTCGTGGCGCAGCCCCCAGATTTCGCCGCTGCGCAGCGCAAGCCAGGCCACGCGCCCGCCCTCGTCGATCTCGGCCTCGACGTCGGGGTGGAGGTGGAAGTGCAGCGCCAGATGCACCCCTTCGCCGCCCGATCGCTCGACCATCCGCGCCAGCCGCCGCAGGTCGGCCTTTCCGACGGCGCCCAGCGCATCCTCGCCCCACAGGGTGCGGCCGTCCGGCGACAGCTCGAGCCGGCGGGTATGGGTCAGACCGTGGGTGGCGACATAGCCCGAATGCGAGGCCATCACCCGTGGTCCGCGTCCGCCGCCTGCCGCGTCGGGGCGCCCGGGGTCGGGCGCCTCGATCAGCCGCTCGCGCGCCACATCGACCAGACGCCCCGCGGGGCCCAGCCGCGACGAGGAATAGCCCTCGATCGCCAGCGTCGAATGCGAGGCGGTGGCGCGCCCGGCGCGGTGCCATTCCTCGCCGAAGCCCAGACCCGAGCCGCAGCTGACGATCAGCGGCCGCCGCCCCGAGGTCAGCTCGAACCCCAGCGTCGAGGCATGGGCATTGGCCGAGGCCGCGCCCGCGGGTGGCGCGGCGACATCGACGATCACGCTGGTCCGCCCCGCGGCGAGGCGGGCGTAGCCCATCGCCAACCGCGGCGCCGGCGCTGCCCGCAGGCCCGAGGCCGCCAGCGCCCGCTCGAGCCGCCCGGGCGCACCCCGCCCGCCGCCATGGAACCGCGCCAGCCCGCCGTCGGCGTGCCGCAACGCCCGCAGCACCGGCGCGATCCGCTCGATCGCCGCGACATGCGGCGCAGCCGGCGCCCGGCCGGCCGCCGCCAGCGCCGTGGCCGCGGCGGTGAGGATGTCGAAGATCTCCAGAAGTTCGTTGGGATTGCGCGAGGGGATGGCGCCCGCGGCGTCCACCGTCGCCTCGGCCGCCCGGGCCAGCGCCAGCGCGGCCGTCGCAGAATCGGCGCCGTGCCCCTCCAGCACCAGCCCCGCGGTCATCAGCGCCGAGAGCCCCTCGAACCGCGGCAGGCCGGGGGTCGCGGCCCCCCCGCGCCGGCGCAGGAAGGCCACATGGCGCGCCAGCCCGCGGCGGAAGGCCGCCGCCGCCGCCTGCTCGGCCGGGTCGCGCTGCCGGCCGCCGGTCAGCATGCGCGCATGGATGAGCCAGCGGCGCAGCCGCCGGCCGGCCAGGTCGGGCGTCCAGCCGGGACCGCCGCCGCGGCCGAAGCGGCGCAGCCAGTCGGCCGTCCAGCTGCGCGCCACCGCCGCCGCCGCCGAATCGCCCAGCGCGGCGAGGTCGTCGAGCCAGGCGAACCCGTGGATTTCGGCCGCGAAGGCGGGCGAGGGCGGCTCGACCGCCCAGGGGCTGCGCCCGCGCGCGGCCACGACGCTGCCGGCAAAGCGCAGCTCGCCCGCGACCAGCGCCCGCCCGCGCTCGACCGAGCCGATCAGCCGCGGGTCCGGCGGCGCAACGATCGCAGGCTCGGACGCAACCAGCCCGGCGCGCCAGGCCGCCAGCCGGTTCAGCAGGCGCATGCGCCGCGCCGCCCAGCCCTGGACCCAACCTGCCACGTCGCCGCTCCGATCGCCGCGCCCCTAGCCCCGGACCCGGGCGCGGCCCTGCGGGGTCTGCCTGTGCCGGGCGCCGCGGTCGTCGGCCTATGCCCGGACGGCACCCCGCACACCCGTCCGCTTAGCCCGCCCGGCGCAGGCAGGCAATGAAGAAACCGTCCATGCCCCCGCGCTCGGCCCAGCGGTCGGGGCGCAGCCGCAGCCCGCCGTCCGGCGTCCGCCAGGCCGGATCGACCCCGGGCAGGGCCAGGGCCGCCGGGTCGGCCGCAAGCCCCGGGTGCCGGGCCAGCGCCGCGGCGAGCTGCGCCTCGCCCTCCTCGGGCAGGAGCGAGCAGACCGCATAGACGAGCCGCCCGCCCGGCGCGGTGATGGCAAGGGCGCGGTCGATCAGCGCGGCCTGGAGCGCCACCAGCGCGGCCAGCGCGTCGGCGCCACGCAGGAAGGTCAGGTCGGGGTGGCGGCGGATCGTGCCGGTGGCGGTGCAGGGCGCATCGAGCAGCACCGCCGGAAAGGGGTCCGCGGGCGCCCAGGCGCGCAGGTCGGCCGCCACGACCTCGGCGGCAAGGCCGGTGCGGGCAAGGTTGGCGCGCAGCCGGTCGAGCCGCGCCGCCGAGGCGTCCACCGCCGTCACCCGTGCCCCGGCTGCGGCCAGCTGCAGCGTCTTGCCCCCCGGCGCCGCGCAGAGGTCGGCCGCGCGCTCTCCCGCGCGGACGGCCAGGATGCGCGCCGGCAGGGCCGCGGCGGCGTCCTGCACCCACCAGGCCCCCTCGGCATAGCCGGGCAGGCCGCTGACCTGCCCGGCATGGGCCAGCCGCAGGCTGCCGGTGGGCAGCCGTTCGGCCCCCAGCCGGGCCGCCCAGTCGGCGGCGCGGGCGGGATCGCGCAGGGTAAGGTCGAGCGGCGGCGGCACGGCATGGGCGGCCTCGATCGCCGCGACGGTCGCGCCGCCCCAGGCCGCCACCATCGGCCGGCGCATCCAGCCGGGCAGCTTGGCGGGGGCAAGGCCCGCCCAGCGCCCCGTCCCCGCCGCCACTGCCCGGCGCAGCACCGCGTTGGCCATGGCCGCGGCCCCCGGGCCCGACGCCCGGCGCACGAGCGCCACGGCCGCATCCACCGCCGCATGGGGCGGGGCGCCCTCGGCGAAGGTTTCGGCCAGGGCAAGCCAGAGCGCGGCATGCACCGCGGGCGCGGGCCGGCGCCGCAGCAGCGGGCCCAGCAGCCGGTCGGACCGCCCCGCCTGTCGCAGGGCCTGCCCGGCAAGCCGCCCGGCGCGCGCACGGGCGGGCGGGTCGAGCCCGGCGAGCGGGCCCGCGGGGTCGGCGGCCTGCTCGTCCAGCCGGCGCCCGCCCTCGATGACGCCGCGCAGCAGCGCCAGCGCCGCGCCCCGCACCGCAAGCCCGCCCGCAAGCCCGCCTTCCGCCGCCGCGGCTGTCCCGGCCATCGCCCTGCCCCCGCCTTGCCCGGCAGCCCCCGCGCCTATATCACCCGCGAACAGCCGGCAAGGAGCCGCCCATGGCCAACCCCGTCCCGCCCGCCGCGACCGCCGCGACCGCCGCGCCCGCACCCGGCGCCGCGGGCGACGACAGCCTTCCCCCCGCTGCCCGCCGCGCCCTGGCCGAGGCCGAGGCCCGCCGCCGCGCGGCCCCGCCGCCGGCCCTGCCCGTCGAGATCGGCGGCCGCGACGGACCCGAGCCGGTGCGCTTCGGCGATTGGGAGCGGAAGGGCATCGCCGTCGATTTCTGAGCCGCGCCACGCCGCGGCGGCAGGGCAGTCCTCTCCCCAGCCGGCGCCCCCGGCCGGGGCCCGCAGCCGGGGCGGGGGACGCGGCGCTTCGGGTGTCCGGTGGGGGGCGCCCGCACGGGCGCGCCCGGCGCCGTCAGCGCAGGCGAAGGTCTCAGCGCAGGCGAAGGTCCGCGTGGTCGCCCGCGCCGCGCCGGGCGATGAAGCGCAGGGTGTCGCCCTTGCGCAGCACCTGCTGGCAATCGTCGGGCAGGGTTTCGGAGCCCGCCTGCATCGCCCGGCAGAAATACCCCTCCTGCCAGCGCCAGTCGCCCGAGACCGGCAGGCCGAAGGCGCGGCCCTCGATCTGGCCGTCGGGGCGCACCGACAGGCGCACGCCGAAGCGCGTGAGTGACTTGCCAGCAATAAGCTCGAGGAAGTCGGCGCGACTGGTGACCGGGCGGAAGCCGTCGCTCGCCGCGGCGACATCGGCCGTCAGCAAGGCGCCCAGAACTAGTGCGACGCTCGTGCGCAGGATCATCGCATGCACCTTGAAGCGTGGGTGGTCGTCGAAACTACGGGCCGCACGGGGCCGCGGATGACTCAGAGCCCCAGCACGTCGCCCATGTCGTATTCCCCCGGCGGCCGGTCAAGCCCCCAGCGCGCCGCGGCCAGCGCCCCGCGGGCGAAGATCGCGCGGTCGGTGGCGATGTGGCGCAGCACGATCCGCTCGCCCGGACCGGCGAACACGACATCGTGTTCGCCCACGATGTCGCCGCCGCGGATGCTGGAAAAGCCGATCCGCCCCTCGCCCCGCGGCCCGGTGATCCCGTCGCGCCCGCGGTCGGCCACCGCGCCGAGCGCGACGCCGCGGCCGCGCGCCGCAGCCTCGCCCAGCATCAGCGCGGTGCCCGATGGGGCATCGACCTTGCCGCGGTGATGGGCCTCGACGATCTCGATGTCGAAGGCGGCATCGAGCGCGGCCGCCACCCGTTCGGTCAGCCGCATCAGAAGGTTGACGCCGAGGCTCATGTTCCCCGACCGCACGATCACGGCATGCCGCGCGGCGGCGGCGATCCGCGCCAGATGCGCGGGCCCGAGCCCGGTGGTGCCGATCACATGCACCGCGCGGGCCTGTGCGGCCAGCGCCGCGAAGCCCACCGTGGCCTCGGGCGCGGTGAAATCCACCACCGCCTGCGCCCTGGCGAAGGCCTCCACCGCGTCGTCGGTGACGGGGAGGCCCAGCGCCGCGCCCCCCATCGCCTCGCCCGCGTCGCGGCCGACCCAGGGGTGGCCCGGCCGCTCGAGCGCGCCGACGAGGCGGAAGACCGGGCTGTCCGCCGCCAGCCGCAGCAGCATTTGCCCCATTCGCCCCGAGGCGCCGGTGACCAGCAAACCCGGCCGCGCATCCATGCCCGTCTCCCTCACGATCGCGTCCCTGCTTAGCCCCGGCAGGGCCGGCGCGCAAAGCCCCCCGTTGCAGGCACGTGGCGACGGGGTTACATCGCTCCCATGGCCCAGTCCCAGCGCCCCCGATCCGCCGGCCCCTCGCAGCGCCAGCTCCGCGTGGGCGAGGCGATCCGCCGCCGGCTGGCCGAAGTGCTGGCCAGGGGCGAGGTGCACGACCCCGAGCTGAACCGCATCCCGATCACGGTGTCCGAGGTGCGCACCTCGCCCGATCTGCGGCAGGCCACGGCCTTCGTCCTGCCGCTGGGCGGACAGGGCCGGGACGCGGCGCTGGCGCTGCTGCGGCGCAACCGGGGCGAGCTGCGCCGCGCGGTGGCCCGGGGGCTGACGCTGAAGTTCGCGCCCGAGCTGACGTTCGTGACCGACGACAGCTTCGACCGGATGGATGCCACCCGTCGGTTGCTGCAGGATCCGGCGGTGCAGGCCGATCTCGCGCGCCCCGCCCCGCCTTCGGAGCCGAACGATGCCGCCCCGGCCGGCGACGATGCCGACCGCTGAGCATGTCCGCCGCCGCCGGGCGCTGGCGCTGGGCGCCGCGCTGGCGGTCATGGCGGCGGTTGCATCGCCGGTCGCCGCGGCGTCCTGCTCGTCCGTGCAGCACGACGGGCGCCGCTTTACGATGTGCGAGGCCGACGCCCGGCGCGACGAGGTGCGGCTGTGGCACCGCAGCCCCGAAGGCCGGGTCTGGGGCGGGTTCGAGCGGCTGAACGCGGCGCTGGCGGCCGAGGGCAAACGCCTGGGCTTTGCCATGAACGCCGGGATGTATCACCCCGACCGCGCGCCGGTGGGGCTGTATGTCGAGGACGGGCGGACGCTGGCGCGGCTGGTCACCGCCGCGGGGCCGGGCAACTTCGGGATGCTGCCGAACGGGGTGTTCTGCGTGATGGACGGCCGCTTTGCGGTGGTCGAATCGCGCGCCTTCGCCGCCCGCCCCCCGGCCTGCCGGCATGCCACCCAGTCGGGGCCGATGCTGGTGATCGGCGGGCGGCTGCACCCGCGTTTCCTGCCCGACGCGACCTCGCGCCACATCCGCAACGGCGTGGGCGTCAGCGCCGACGGCCGCCGCGCCGTCTTTGCCATCTCGGACGAGCCGGTGACGTTCCACGAGTTCGCCCGGCTGTTCCGCGACGGGCTCGGCCTGCCGGACGCGCTCTATCTCGACGGCAGCGTGTCGCGGCTGCATGCGCCGGCGCTCGGCCGCAGCGGGGCCTTCGGCCGGATGCTGGGGCCCATCGTGGGCACGGTGGAGCCGGCCGGCCGCGGCGCGGATGCGGGCGTTGACGCCGCCGCCGCGGGGGGCTAGCAGGCGTTCCTTCGCAACCGACGGGGGCCGGCGATGGGCAGGGGGCGCAGGGGGCGCGCGGTTTCGGGCTGGCTTGTGGTGGACAAGCCCGCGGGCGTGACCTCGACCGCCGCGGTGGGCAGGGTGCGCTGGGCGCTCGACGCCGCCAAGGCGGGGCACGCCGGCACGCTGGACCCCGAGGCGACGGGCGTGCTGGCCATCGCGCTGGGCGAGGCGACCAAGACCGTGCCCTTCGTCGCCGAGGCGCCCAAGGCCTATCGCTTCACCGTGCGCTGGGGCGTCGCCACCACCACCGACGATGTCGAGGGCGCGGCCGTCGCCACCTCTGCCCGCCGGCCCGCGCGCGCCGACATCGAGGCCGCGCTGCCCGCCTTCCGCGGCGACATCCTGCAGGTGCCGCCGCAGTTCTCGGCCGTGCGCGTCGAGGGGGCGCGGGCCTACGACCTGGCGCGCGAGGGCGCGACGCTCGATCTCGCCGCGCGCCCGCTGCGGGTGGAGCGGCTGGAGCTGCAGGCCATGCCCGACGCCGATCATGCGACCTTCGAGATGGTCTGCGGCAAGGGCGGCTATGTCCGCGCCGTCGCCCGCGACCTCGGGCAGGCGCTGGGCTGCCTCGGCCATGTCGTCGCGCTGCGCCGCCTCTGGTCGGGGCCGTTCCGGGCCGAGGACGGGGTGAGCCTTGCGACGGTGGAGGCCGAGGCGCGCACCCCGGCGCTCGACGCGCGGCTGCTGCCGATCGAGGCCGCGCTGGCCGGGCTGCCCGAGCTGCGCGCCACGGCCGAGGGTGCGGCCCGCCTCCTCAACGGCAACCCGGGCGCGGTGATCGCCGGCACTGCGGGCTTCGGCGATCTGGCCTGGGCCAGCCACCGCGGCCGGGCGATCGCCGTGGGCCGCTTCATGGGCGGAGAGCTGCACCCCTCGCGGGTGTTCCGACCCGAGGAATGACGGCCGGGCCCCCGCCGCGCCGCGGGCGGCGGCGCTTGACGGCGCCCCGCGCCGGGCGCAGGCTTGCCGCATGACATCGGCCATCCCCGGTTTCGCCCGCCGCCGCATCGCCGCGAACGGCCTGACGCTTTCGGTGCACATGGGCGGCAAGGGCCCGGCGCTGGTCTTGCTGCACGGCTTTCCGCAGACGCATATGGCCTGGGCCCGCGTCGCCCCCGCCTTCGCCGAACGGTTCCGGGTGATCGTGCCCGACCTGCGCGGCTACGGCGACAGCGATGCGCCGCCCGACGATGCGGGCCACACCGTCTATGCCAAGCGGACGATGGCCGCCGATGTCGTGGCGCTGCTCGACGCGCTGGGCGAGGGGCGGGCGCATGTGCTGGGCCACGACCGCGGCGCGCGGGTGGCCTATCGGCTCGCGCTCGACCATCCCCGGCGCGTGGCGCGGCTGGGCATCGTCGAGATCGTGCCGACGGCCGCGTTCTGGGATGCCTGGAGCCCCGAGCTGGCGCTGCGGGCCTGGCACTGGACCTTCCTGGCCCAGCCCGCACCGCTGCCCGAGCGGATGATCGGCGGCGATCCCGAGGGTTTTCTGGACAGCTGCCTCATGCGCTGGTCGCTGGGCGGAAGCCTTGCCGGGTTCGATCCCGCGGCGCTCGAGAGCTACCGCGCCCAGGTCCGCGACCCCGCGCGCATCGCCGCGATGTGCGCCGACTATCGCGCCGGGGCCACCACCGACCGTGCGCTCGACCTCGCCGACCGTGCCGCCGGCCGGCGCATCGCCGCGCCGCTGCGCTTCCTGTGGGCGCGCGGCGGGTTTCCGGCCGGCACCGGCGACCCTGCCGGCCTCTGGCGGCGCTGGGCCGATGAGGTGACCGACACCGCCTGCGAGGCCGGGCACTTCGTGATGGAAGAGGCGCCGGAGGCGACGCTTGCCGCCTTCCTGCCCTTCTTCGCGGGCTGACCTCAGGCCGGCGCCGCCATCAGCGCGGCCGCGGTCGGCGAGCCCGGGACGAAGGGCACAAGGTCGACATCGCCGGCCTTCAGCCCGGCGGCGCCCGAAACCTCGGCCAGCCGCACCCCGTCGAGCAGCACGAAGGCCGATCCGCTGCCGGCATCGGTTTCGACCGACACCACCGGGTCGGGGTGCGCGCCGGGATCGAACACCACCGCGATGCGGTCGGTGCCGGGCTCGTAGTCGGTGATCGTCGCGGCCGGCCCGGTGCCGATCCAGCCGCCGAGGGCGAAGATGTCCTGCCCCTCGCCGCCCGAGGCCACATCGCCCGCGCCGACCACCAGCAGGTCGTTGCCCGCCCCGCCGTTCAGGAAATCAGGCGCGTCCACGTCGTGCAGCCCCTCGCCGGCCGCCTTGACGGCCAGCACCGCGCCCACCAGCACGTCGTTGCCGGCATCGCCGTTCAGCGTGTCCTGCCCCGGCCCGCCGATGACGAAATCGTTGCCGAGGCCGCCCATCAGCGCGTCGTCGCCGTCGCCGCCCTCGATCCTGTCGTCGCCCGGGCCGCCCAGGATCGAATCGTTGCCCGCGCCGCCGTCGAGCCGGTCGTCGCCCTCCTGCCCGGCCAGACTGTCGTCGCCCGCGCCGCCGAACAGCGTGTCGTGCCCCGCCCCGCCGAGGAGCGAATCGGCCCCCGCGCCGCCGTAGAGCACATCGCGCCCGTCCTCGCCGTTCAGCGTGTCCTGCCCCGGCCCGCCGTCGAGGATGTCGTCGCCGCCGCGGCCCGAAAGCAGGTCGTCGCCGTCCAGCCCGAAGACCTGGTCGTTGCCCGCCCCGCCGGCGAGCAGATCGCCGGCGGCGCCGCCGACCAGCAGCGCCTCGCCCGGCGCGGGCGGCGGATCGTCGCTTGACTGCGGCGCGTCCTCGTCGCCGAAGGACTCGGCCGCGGCGGTCGCCCCGGGCGGGGGCGTAAGGCTGGCGGGCAGGGCGTCGGCCTCGGCCTGCGCCGCGGCTCCCTCGCCTTCGTCCTCGGCCGCGTCGCCGTCGTCGTCGGGCAGGGTCGCGGCAGGGCCGCCGCCCGGCGCGCCCGCGGCGGCCTCGTCCGCCGCCGATCCGGGCAGCGGGGCGAAGCCGTCGAGCAGGTCGGCGCCCCCGAAGTCGCCCCCCGCATCGCCCCCCGTGTCGCCACCTCCGGTTCCGGCGGCATCCTCCGGCCCGGTGTCGTCATCGTCCGACGGGGTCCGCACCAGCGCATCGGCGGCAAGGCCCGCCGCCAGCAGTCCGGCCAGCCCCAGGATCGCCCACAACATTCCACACCCCCTTCTGCACCCCTGCCGCGGCGATGCCCCACACATCCGCCGCGACTCGCCCGATATTCCGTTAACTAATTAACTTTACAGCATTTTATCCCGGGAACATGGCCGGAACAAGGCGCGCGTGCGGGCCCTTTCCATAGCGCCGCTTTTCCCCTATAGCCACGGCTCTGCCCGCCGCATGGCGGCAGACCCTCCACAGGGCCTCGCTGGACGACATCCCGGCCTGTGCCACCATCCCGAAAGGAGCCCCCGATGTCGATTGCCGCCGACGAGAAGGCGCGCGTGATCCAGGACTATGCGACGAAGCCCGGCGATACCGGCTCGCCCGAAGTCCAGGTCGCGATCCTGACCTCCCGGATCGCCGCGCTGACCGAGCACTTCAAGGCCCACAAGAAGGACAACCACTCGCGCCGCGGGCTGCTGATGATGGTTGCCCAGCGCCGCAAGCTGCTCGACTACCTCAAGCGCAAGGACGCCGCGCGCTATGGCGCGCTGATCCAGCGCCTCGGGCTGCGCCGCTAGGCCGCCCGCCGCCCGCGCGCCCCGGGGCCATCCCGGGGGCGCGGCGAGTTTCGCCGCCGGCCGGGGCGGCCGCGGCCCGCACCGGGTGCGGCTGCCGCCCTTGCCATGCAGACGTCCGCAGCCTTCCCCTCGGGCCTCGGGGGACGGGCAGGATGAACCGCCAGAGGCCACGGGCATGCGGCCCGTATGGCAACCGTCCGGGGAGGGTCCCCGGACCGGAATGGGAAACGAGATGTTCAATATCACGCGCAAGTCGATCCGATGGGGGAAAGAAACCCTCACCCTCGAAACCGGGCGCATCGCCCGTCAGGCCGACGGCTCGGTCATCGCCACGCTGGGCGAGACCTCGGTCATGGCCAACGTCACCTTCGCCAAGGATGCGAAGGCCGGGCAGGATTTCTTCCCGCTGACCGTGCACTACCAGGAACGCTACTACGCTGCTGGCAAGGTGCCGGGCGGCTTTTTCAAGCGCGAGGCGCGCCCCTCCGAGAAGGAAACGCTGACCTCGCGGCTGATCGACCGGCCGCTGCGCCCGCTGTTCGTCGAGGGCTTCAGGAACGAGGTGCTGATCATCTGCACCGTCCTGTCCCACGACCTTGTCAACGAGCCCGACATCGTCGCGATGATCGCGGCCTCGGCGGCGCTGACGATCTCGGGCGCGCCCTTCCGGGGCCCGATCGGGGCCTGCCGCGTCGGCTTTTCGGGCGGGCAGTATGTGCTCAACCCCGACTGCGACTCGATGATGAAGCTGCGCGAGAACCCCGACCAGCGCCTCGACCTTGTCGTCGCCGGGACGCGCGAGGCGGTGATGATGGTGGAGTCCGAGGCCTACGAGCTCTCGGAGGCCGAGATGCTGGGCGCGGTCAAGTTCGCGCACGAGTCGATCCAGCCGGTGATCGACCTCATCATCGACTTCGCCGAGGAATGCGCCAAGGATCCGTTCGACTTCGTGCCACCCGACTATTCGGCACTCTATGCCCGGGTGAGGGCCGCCGGCGAAGCCGCCATGCGCGCCGCCTTCGCGATCCGCGACAAGCAGGAGCGCACGGCCGCGATCGCCGCTGCGGTCGAGACGGTCAAGGCCGCGCTGTCCGAGGAGGACCGCGCCGACGAGAACCTCGGCGCCGCGATCAAGAAGCTCGAAGCGGCGGTGTTGCGCGGCGACATCATCAACGGCGCCCCGCGCATCGACGGCCGCGACAACCGCACCATCCGCCCGATCGTCTGCGAGACGAGCGTGCTGCCGCGCACCCACGGCTCGGCGCTGTTCACCCGCGGCGAGACCCAGGCGCTGGTGGTGGCCACGCTCGGCACCGGCGAGGACGAGCAGTTCGTCGATGCGCTGACCGGCACCACCAAGATGAACTTCCTGCTGCACTACAACTTCCCGCCCTACTGCGTGGGCGAGGTCGGCCGCTTCGGGCCGCCCGGCCGGCGCGAGATCGGCCACGGCAAGCTGGCCTGGCGGGCGCTGCAGGCGGTGCTGCCGGCCCCGACCGACTTTCCCTACACGATCCGCATCGTCTCGGAGATCACCGAGTCGAACGGGTCGAGCTCGATGGCGACCGTCTGCGGCAGTTCGCTGGCGATGATGGACGCGGGCGTGCCGCTGAAGGCGCCCGTGGCGGGGGTCGCCATGGGGCTCATCCTCGAGGAGGACGGGCGCTTTGCGGTGCTGACCGACATCCTGGGCGACGAGGACCATCTCGGCGACATGGACTTCAAGGTGGCCGGCACCGAGAAGGGCATCACCTCGCTCCAGATGGACATCAAGGTGTCGGGCATCACCTTCGAGATCATGGAGCAGGCGCTGGCCGAGGCCCGCCACGGGCGGCTGCACATCCTGGGCGAGATGGCCAAGGCGCTGACATCGGCCAATGCCTTCAGCCAGTATGCCCCGAAGATCGAGACCCTGACCATCCCCACCGACAAGATCCGCGAGGTGATCGGCACCGGCGGCAAGGTCATCCGCGAGATCGTCGAGACTTCGGGCGCCAAGGTGGACATCAGCGACGACGGGGTGATCAAGATCGCCTCGAACGACGCGAACGCGATCCGCAAGGCGCACGACATGATCTGGTCGATCGTGGCCGAGCCCGAGGAGGGCAAGATCTACACCGGAAAGGTCGTCAAGCTGGTGGATTTCGGCGCCTTCGTGAACTTCTTCGGCAAGCGCGACGGGCTGGTGCATGTCAGCCAGATCACGGGGCGCAGGCTGAACCACCCGAGCGAGATGCTGAAGGAAGGCCAGGAGGTCAAGGTCAAGCTTCTGGGCTTCGACGAGCGCGGCAAGGTCCGGCTCGGCATGAAGATGGTCAACCAGGAGACGGGCGAGGAGATCGTCCCCGAGAAGACCGAGAAGGCCGACGCCTGATCGGCCCCGCGCAGGGGCGGCGGGCAGGCCGCGGCGGCGACGCCGCGGCCTTGTTCTTCGCCGGGTGCTCAGTTCGTGGCGGGCCGGTCCTCGGGCTTCACGACGCTGTCGAGATAGGCGACGATGTGCTCGACCCCGGCGCCGAGCTTGAAGGCCATGTTGCCGCGGGCGCGGGCGTTGCCGGTGACCTCGCGCAGGAAGGTCGTCGGGTCGGCGACATAGGCGATCATCGTCGATTCGTCCCACACC
>CALJZN010000079.1 GCA_937983405.1 uncultured Paracoccaceae bacterium | reverse complement strand
GCCCGCCTCGGGCTGGGACGCGCTGATGGAGCCGGGCGAGCGCGTGCTGTGGGTCGGCCGGCCGCGCCTGCCGCTGCTGCCGCGGCGCGCAGACGGGCCGGGCGCCCTGGTGGGCCTCGTGCTGCTGCTGGCCGCCGTCGGCTGGATCGCCTGGCCCGTGCGTTCGGGCCTTGCGCTCAATCACGGAACCGGCCTCATGCTGCTGCTGATCGGGCTGCCGATGGCCGCCTTCGCGCTGGCGCTGGTGGTCGGCCCGGTGCTGGCCGACCGGGCGCGCCTGGCGCGGCAAAGCTACGTCCTGACCAACCGCCGCGCCGCCATCGTCACCGCGGGGCCCGAGCCCGACCTCGCGTTCTACCCGCTCTCGCCGCGGATGCCGCTGCGGCTGATCCCCGGCCGCCCCGGAACGGTGGTCTTCGCCCGCGACATCCGCAGCCTGCCCCGCCCCGCCCGCGGGGGGCGACCGCCGCGGGTCGAGCGCATCGAGGTCGGCTTCGAGCGGATCGACGATGCCGAGGCGGTGTTCCACCTGATGCGCCGGCTGTGCGCGGAGCCGGTGGGATGACCCGCGCGCCCGCCCGGCGCCGGGGCGCGCACGCCGGATGACGCTGCACATCGCCAACGCCCGGCTGATCGACCCCGCCACGGGCCGCGACGGCACCGGAAGCCTGACGGTTGCGCAGGGCGCCATCGTTGCGCTGGACGCGCCCGCCCCCCCCGGCGCCCGCCTTCTCGACGCCCGCGGCCACTGCCTTGCCCCGGGGATCGTGGACTGGGGCGTGAAGGTGGGCGAGCCGGGCGAGCGCCACAGGGAAAGCTTCCGCTCGGCCGGCCTTGCCGCCGCGGCGGGGGGCGTCACCACCATCGTCGCGCGCCCCGACACCCAGCCCGCCATCGACACGCCCGAGACGCTCGAGTTCGTGACCCGCCGCGCCGCCGCCGCGAGCCCCGTGCGCATCGCCCACATGGCCGCGCTGACGAAGGGCCGGCAGGGGCGCGAGATGGTCGAGATCGGCTTTCTGAAGGATGCCGGGGCGGTCGCCTTCACCGACGCCCTCCGCGTGGTCGAAAGCAGCCGCGTGCTGGCCCGCTGCCTGACCTATGCCGCGGGGCTGGGTGCGCTGGTGGTCGGCCATCCGCAGGATCCGGGGCTGTCGGCCGGGGCCGCGGCGACCTCGGGCAAGTTCGCCTCGCTGCGCGGCCTGCCAGCCGTCCCGGCGCTGGCCGAGCGGATGGGGTTCGACCGCGACATGGCCCTCGTCGAGCTGACCGGCGCGCGCTATCACGCCGACCAGATCACGACGGCCCGCACCCTGCCCGCGCTCGAGCGGGCCCGGCGCAACGGGCTTGACGTGACCGCGGGCGTCTCGGTGCATCACCTGACGCTGAACGAGTTCGACGTCGGCGACTACCGCACGTTCTTCAAGCTCACGCCGCCGCTCAGGTCCGAGGACGACCGGCTGGCGGTGGTCGAGGCGGTGGCCTCGGGGCTGATCGACGTCATCGGCTCGTTCCACGACCCGCAGGACGAGGAAAGCAAGCGCCTGCCCTACGAGGAGGCGGCGGCGGGCGCGGTGGGGCTTCAGACCCTGCTGCCGGCGGCGCTGCGGCTCTATCACGCGGGCGCGCTGGGCCTGCCGGCGCTGTTCCGCGCGCTGGCGCTGAACCCCGCGCGGCGGCTGGGCCTGCCGGGGGGCACGCTGGCGGCGGGGGCGCCCGCCGATCTGGTGCTGTTCGACCCCGACGCGCCGTTCCTGCTGGACCGCTTCGGGCTTTTGTCCAAATCCAAGAACACCCCGTTCGACGGGGCAAGGATGGAGGGCAAGGTGCTGGCCACCTTCGTGGGCGGACGGCAGGTGTTCGCGGCAGGAGGCTGGGATGCCGGCGGCTGAGACGGCGCCGCATCTGCTCGCGCTCGCCGCGGCGCTGGCCTATCTGCTGGGGTCGGTGCCCTTCGGGCTGGTGATCGCCCGGGCGATGGGGCTGGGCGATCTGCGGCGGATCGGGTCGGGCAACATCGGCGCGACCAACGTGCTGCGCACCGGCCATCGGGGGGCGGCGGCGGCGACCTTCCTGCTCGATGCCGCCAAGGGCGGGGTGGCGGTGCTGGCCGCGCGCGCCGCGCTGGCCGAGGATGCGGCGCAGGCCGCCGGGCTGGCGGCCTTCCTTGGCCATCTGTTCCCGGTCTGGCTGGGCTTGCGCGGCGGCAAGGGCGTCTCGACCCTGCTCGGCCTGCTCGTCGCGCTGGCCTGGCCCGCGGGGCTTGCCGCCTGCGCGACCTGGGCGGCCGTGGCGGCGGTGGTCCGCATCTCCTCGGTGGCGGGGATGGCCGCGGCGGTGCTGGCGCCGGTCTGGCTGTGGCTGGCGGGCGCCCCCTCGGCCGTCGCGCTCGCGGCGCTGCTGGCGGCGCTGGTGCTCTGGCGCCACCGCGCCAACATCGCCCGGCTGCGCGCCGGGACCGAGCCCAGGATCGGCGCCGGCCGCTGAGACCGCCCGCCCCGCAGGCGGCGCGGCGTCAGACCGGGTTGGGCAGCGGTCGCCCCTCGAGATGCGCGACGAGGTTCGCCACGCAGACCATGCCCATCGCCGTGCGCGCCTCGAGCGTCGCGGTGCCGAGATGGGGCAGGAGCGAGACGTTGCGCAGCCGGCGCAGCCGCTCGGGCACCTCGGGCTCGCGTTCGTAGACATCGAGGCCCGCGCCGGCGATCCGGCCGCCCTCGAGCGCGTCGATCAGCGCCGCCTCGTCCACGACGTCGCCGCGGGCGACGTTGACAAGGCAGGCGTGGGGCCGCATCGCCGCCAGCGCCGCGGCGTCGATCAGATGCCGCGTCGCCGGCCCCCCGGGCACCGCGACCACCACCACGTCGGACGCGGCCATGAGCGCGGGCAGGCTGTCCACCTGCTCGGACGGCACGCCCGGATCGGGCACGCGCGAGCGGTTGAAGAAGGCCACGCGCATGGCGAAACCGTGGTGCGCCCGCCGCGCCACCGCCCGGCCGATGTTGCCCATGCCGACGATGCCCAGCGTCTTGCCGCCGATCTGCAGGCCCAGAAGCTGCATCGGCTCCCACCCCGGCCAGGTGCCGGAACGCACCCAGGCCTCGCCCTCGCTCGCCCGGCGCGTGGCCATCAGGATCAGCAGCAGGGCGATGTCCGCCGTCGCCTCGGTCACCGCGCCGGGGGTGTTGGTGACGGCAACGCCCGCCGCCCGCGCGGCCTCGACCGCGAGATGGTTGAAGCCCGCCCCGAAGTTGGCGAGGATCCGGCAGCGCGGGCGCTGCACGGCGGCGAAGGCGGCGGCGGTGAAGCCGTCGCCCAGCGTCGGGACCACGGCGTCGAAGTCGGCCAGCGCGGCGATGGCCTCGGCCTCGGACATCGGGGCCGTGGCGGGGCGGACGGTGACCGCGAAGCGCAAGGCCAGCGCGGCCATCACCGCCTCGGGCAGGCGGCGCGAGACAAGAAGCTTGGGGGTCAATAGAGCCTCCCGCCCAGCGGCACCTCCTGCCCCGGGCCGACCAGCACCACCTCGCCCTCGGCATCGGGCACGCCCAGCACCAGAACCTCCGAGCGCATGGGGCCGATCTGCCGCGGCGGAAAGTTGACGACCGCCAGCACCTGCCGGCCCACGAGCGTCTCGGGGGTATAGTGGCGGGTGATCTGCGCCGAGCTGCGCCGCTCGCCGATCTCGGGGCCGAAATCGACCCACAGGCGATAGGCGGGCCTGCGCGCCTCGGGGAAGGGTTCGGCCCGGGTAATGCGGCCGACGCGGATATCGACCTTCAGGAAGTCGTCAAGGCCGATCGTACCAAGGGCCGGGGCCGGGCCGCTCATTGCGCCAGCTCCCGCCCGCGCGCGGCCGCGGCCTGCACCGCCCGGCGCAGAAGCGGGGGAAAGCCGTGCTCGGGGTCCATCAGATAGGCCAGCGCCGCAGCGGTGGTGCCGCCCGGGCTGGTGACGTTGAGGCGCAGCTGCGCCGGGTCCTCGCCCGTCGCCTCGGCCAGCGCGCCGGCGCCGGCGACAGTGGCCCGGGCGAGGCGCAGCGCAAGCTCGGCCGGCAACCCCTCGGCCGCGCCGGCGGCGGCCAGCGTCTCGATCAGAAGGAAAACATAGGCCGGCCCCGAGCCCGAAACGGCGGTGACGGCATCCATCTGGTCCTCGTCGTCCAGCCGCACCGTCTGGCCCACCGCCGACAAGAGCGCCTCGGCCGCGGCCAGCCCCGCCGCGCCCGCCGCGGCGTTGGCCACGAGGGCGGTGATGCCCCGGCCGATGGCCGCCGGCGTGTTGGGCATCGCGCGCACCACCGGCGTGCCCGGGCCCAGCGCCGCCTCGTAGGCCGCGATGCGGGTGCCGGCGGCCACGCTGACGACCAGCGTGCCACCGCCCCCGAGCGCGGCCAGCGCCGGCAGCGCCGCGCCCATGATCTGCGGCTTGACCGCAACCAGCGCCACGGCGGGCGCGGGCGGCAGGCCGCGGTTCAGCTGCAGCCCCCGCCCGGCCAGGCCTGTCAGCCAATCCGAGGGGTGGGGGTCGATCACCCAGACCGAACCGGGGGCCAGCCCGCGGTCGAGCCAGCCCGCCAGCATCGCCGACCCCATCTTGCCGCAGCCCAGCAGCACCAGGCCGCGCGCGCCGATCTCCTCGAGGTTCATGCCCGCCTTTCCCCTGCCGCCCCCGCAACCGGACCCTAGGCACAGGCCGCAGGGCGCGCAAGCCGTCCTCCGACGGGCGGGTCCTGCGGGCAGGGCAGGGTCGGGCGGGCGGGCCCGCTTCAGGCCCGCCCGACGGCCTCGGCGATGGCCGCCTTCAGCGCCTCGGCCGGGGCGCGGTCGGTCCAGGAGACAAGCTGGAAGGCGGGGTAGAAGCGTTCGCAGGCCCTGATCGCCGCGGCGATCAGGGCGTCGATCTGCTCGGGCCCCGCGATCTGCCCGCCGGCCAGCACCAGGCCGTAGCGCCAGACCATGAGATGCTGCTCGTGCCAGTAGGTGAACGCGCCGGCCCACACCATGTCGTTGACACGGTTGACGGTTTCGTAAAGGGCAGGCAGCCGCCCGGAGCTCGGGTCAAGCTCGAAGGTGCAGATAAGGCGCAGGGTCTCGTCCTGCCCCGACCAGGCGAGGGTGAGCGAGTAGGTGCGCCAGCGCCCCTCGACCGCCATGGCGATCTGGTCGTCGGTGACGCGGTCGAACTCCCACGCGCGGTGTTCGGCAAGCGTCTCGACGATATCGATGGGGTGCACGTCGTCGGAATGCAGGAAACTCTCGGAAAGCGACATTGCCCGGCCTCTTCGCTTTAGCTTCAGGTGGGGGCAAGCCCACAAGACGCTGGGTGTCTTACAAGAGGCGGAGGAGCCTGTGTCCGCCCCTACCATATATGGTGGGGCAGTCGCAGACTCCTGTAAAGACCTAATTTGCCCCGGGGCCGGCGCCCGGGGCGGCGCGGCAGGGGTGCGCCGAGCCCTTCCGTTCGGCAGCGCGGCCCCGGCACCCCGGCGGGGGGAGGGGGCGAGGCAATGCGGCGGGGCGCGCGCGGCGGGTCACCCCTGCGGTCCGCCGCGGCCGGCGGCCGCCTCGAGCGCGGCGATGCGGGCGCGCAGCGCCTCGTTCTCCTCGCGCGCCTTCTGCGCCATGGCGCGCACGGCGTCGAACTCCTCGCGCGTCACGAGGTTGCGGTCGGCCAGCCAGCGGTCCATCAGGCTGCGCAGGGCGGTCTGCGCCTCCTCGCGTGCGCCCTGGGCCACGCCCATGGCGTTCGTCATCAGTTGCGACAGGTCGTCGAAGAGCTTCGAGCGGGTCTGCATGGCGTCCTCCGGCAAGCGCGGGATCAGGCGGTGGATATGGGCCGCCGCGCCGGCCCGGACAAGGTTGACATCGCCGCAGCCGCCCGTGATGCAGGCGGCGGCAGCGCAGGGCGGCAGCGACATGCAGGCGATCCTTCCCTTTCCCGACATCTCGCCCGAGATCGTGACGATCGCCGTGGGCGGACTGTCGTTCAGTTTGCGCTGGTATGCGCTGGCCTACATCGCGGGCATCCTGATCGGCTGGCGGCTGGTGGTGGGGCTGATGCGGGCGGATCGGCTGTGGCCGGGCAACCGCGCACCCATGCCGCCCGGGCGGGTGGAAGAGCTGCTGACCTGGGTGATCCTCGGCATCATCCTGGGCGGGCGGCTGGGCTTTGTGCTGTTCTACCAGCCTGCCTACTACCTGTCTCGGCCGCTCGAGATCCTGAAGCTCTGGGAGGGCGGGATGGCCTTTCACGGCGGCCTGGCCGGGGTGGCGCTGGCCGGCATCCTGTGGTGCCGCAGGAACGGCGTGCCGCTGCTGCCGGCGGCGGATGCCTTTGCCGTGGCCACGCCGCCGGGGCTGCTGCTGGGCCGCATCGCCAACTTCATCAACGCCGAGCTGTGGGGCCGCCCCTCGACCCTGCCCTGGGCGGTGGTGTTCCCGGGCGAGCGGGCGCAGACCTGCCCCGTCGGCTGGGTCGGCCCCTGCGCGCGCCACCCCTCGCAGCTTTACGAGGCGGCGCTGGAGGGGGCGCTGCTGCTGGTGCTGCTGCTGTGGATGGCCTGGCGGACGGGGGCGCTGAAGCGTCCCGGGCTGGTGGCGGGGGTGTTCCTGGCGGGCTACGGGCTGGCGCGCTTCGCGGTCGAGTTCCTGCGCGAGGCCGATGCGCAGTTCATCACGCCGGACAACCCCCTCGGCCATGTGCTGAAGCTGGGCGGCGCGGGGGTCACCATGGGGCAGGCGCTGTCGCTGCCGCTGATCGCGGTGGGCGCGGTGCTGGTGCTGCGGGCCCGGCGGCGGGCGCCGGGGTGACGCCGCTCGCCCGGATCCTTGCCCGGCGGATCGCGGCGACCGGGCCGATGACCCTGGCCGAGTTCATGGCCGAGTGCCTCCTGCACCCCGCCCACGGCTACTATGCCACCCGCGACCCGCTGGGCGCGGCCGGCGACTTCACCACCGCGCCCGAGATCAGCCAGATGTTCGGCGAGCTGCTGGGCCTTGCCCTGGCGCAGGCCTGGGCCGACCGCGGCCGGCCCGCCCCCTTCGTGCTGGCCGAACCCGGGCCGGGGCGCGGCACGCTGATGGCCGACGCGCTGCGCGCCGCGCGGGCGATGCCCGGGTTCCTCGAGGCGGCGCGGGTGCATCTGGTCGAGGCCTCGCCTACCCTGCGCGCGCGCCAGCGGGCGACGCTTGCCGGCCATGCGGTGACCTGGGCCGACAGCCTCGGGGCGCTGCCCGAGGGGCCGCTGTTTCTGGTGGCCAACGAGTTCTTCGATGCCCTGCCCATCCGCCAGTTCGTCCGCGACCCGGCCGGCTGGCGCGAGCGGGTGGTGGGGCTGCGCGACGGGCAGCTCGCCTTCGGCCTTGCCCCGCCGCTGCCGGTGGCGGCGCTGGCGCACCGGCTGGCCGACACCGCCCCGGGCGAGGTGGTGGAGCTTGGCGCCGCGGCCGAGGCGCTGGCGGCGCTGATCGGCGGGCGCATCGCCCGCCACGGCGGGGTCGCGCTGATCGTGGACTACGGCGGCTGGCGGTCGCGCGGGGACACGCTGCAGGCGGTGCGCGCCCATGCCCCGGCCGACCCGCTGGAGGCCCCCGGCGAGGCCGACCTGACCGCCCATGTCGATTTCGAGGCGCTCGCGCGCGCCGCCGCCGGGGCCGGGGCGGCGGTGGCGGGGCCGGTGGCGCAGGGGGTGCTGCTGGACCGCCTGGGCATCGCCGCCCGCGCCCGGGTGCTGGCCGCGCGGCTGTCCGGCGACCGGCTCGGGGCGCATCTGGCCGCGCTGCGCCGCTTGACCCACCCCGACGAAATGGGAAGGCTCTTCCGGGCGATCGGCCTGCACGCCCCCGGCACGCCGCCGCCGCCCGGCTTCGACGGAGGGGCACCATGACGCTCGAGATCCTCACGTCCGAGGCGCTGGCGCCGCTGCGCCACGGCTTCTTCACCCGCAGGGGCGGGGCGTCCTCGGGGGTGTTCGCGGGGCTCAACTGCGGGCCGGGCTCGTCCGACCTGGCCGAGGCGGTGGACATCAACCGCGCCCGCGCCGCCGCCGCGCTGGGGGTCGCGCCCGAAAGGCTGATCACCCTGCACCAGGTCCATTCGGCCGAGGCCGTCACGGTGACGGGCCCCCTGCCGCTGCGCCCGCGCGCCGATGCCATGGCCACCGCGACCCCGGGGCTGGCGCTGGCGGTGCTGACGGCCGATTGCGCGCCGGTGCTTCTGGCCGATCCCGAGGCCGGGGTGGCGGGGGCCGCCCATGCCGGCTGGCGCGGCGCGCTCGAGGGTGTGCTCGAGGCCGCCGTTGCGGCGATGGCAGGCCTCGGCGCCCGGCCCGGCCGGATCGTCGCCGCGATCGGCCCGACGATCAGCCAGCCGGCCTACGAGGTGGGGCCCGAGCTGTTCGAAGCCTTCCGCGAGGCCGACCCCGACGCGGTGCGCTTCTTCGCCGGCGGGCGGGGGGACCGGCTGCAGTTCGACCTGCCTGGCTATGCGCTGGCGCGGCTGCGGGCGGCGGGGGTGGCGCGGGCCGAGTGGACGGGGCATTGCACCTATGCCGATCCCGCGCGCTTCTACTCCTACCGGCGGTCGGTGCACGCGGGCGAGGCCGACTATGGCCGCCTGTTGTCGGCGATCCGGCTGTAGGCTGGGGCGGCGCGATCGGGCGGTGGCGGCATCCGCGCTGCCGTGTCCGTCCCGCCGGCCCGGCTGCGCGCGCAGGCCGCG
>CALJZN010000078.1 GCA_937983405.1 uncultured Paracoccaceae bacterium | reverse complement strand
CGTCGGGGTCCGCCACCTCCAGCCGCTCGTCGCCGTTGATGAACCCGGCACAGCCCCGGCCGAACCGGGCCTCGAGCGCAGCGATCACCTGCGCCTGCGTCGCCTTGTATTCGGTGAAGAGAAGCAGCGGCTCGTCCGCGGACAGCCGGGTTTCGACGAGCTCGATCAGCCGGGCGATCTTCGATTCCACCCCTATCCCGCGCGCTAGCTCGATGAGCTCGTCGAGACGCGCGATCTCGTCCTGCATGAGCAGCAGGGCAAGATGGTCGGGCAGCGCCTCTTCCTGCTCGGCGGCGTCGTCGAGCGTTTCGGCCTCCTCGGGCATGTCCTCCAGGCGGGTTTGCGCGACCTTGTCCGCGAGCATCACCCGTCGCCGCTCGAGCGCGCTCCGGATCGCGGCGATGGAGCTTGCCGCAAGCTTCTGCAGCGCAACGAGCAGGAGCATCCGCGCCGACTGGTCGCGCCCCGTCAGGCTGAGCGCATAGGCACGGCCATCGAGGATGAACTCGCTCATGATCTGGTAGAAGGCCCGTTCTGCGGGCGTGTAGGCGTAATCGATCGTGGTGGTCTTGACCTGTTGGAACAGCCGGCGGCCCTGAAGGTCGGTGACCAGCGTCTTGTTGTTGCGGATCATCGCCCGACGCAGATGCGGAAGCTGGTCGCGGGCGGGTTTGCGCGGGTCGAAGAGGTCGGGCCGCAGAAGGCGCAATAGCGCAAGAAAGCCGAAATCCTTCCCCCGGTGCGGGGTGCCCGTGAACAGGATCAGCGAGGCGATCCGCCCCTTGTCCTGAAGCTCCTGCAAAAGGCCATAGGTGAGCGTGGTCGCGCGCTCCTGCGCCTGGAAGTGGTGGGCTTCGTCCACCATCACCATGTCCCAGGGCTCGGCGCCGAGCAGGCGCGCGCGGGCCTCGGGCTGCCGCAGCGTGTGGAACGAGGCCACGACCTGCGACGCCGTCTCCCAGAAGCTGATCCGCCCGCGGTCCTGTTCGCGGCTGTATTCCTGCAGCCGGATGTCGAACATCGACTTCATCCGCGCCCGCCACTGCGGCACAAGCCGCGCCGGCGCCAGGATGAGAAGCCGCCGCACGCGCCCCGCGGCCATCAGCGGTGTCAGGATCAGCCCGGCCTCGATCGTCTTGCCGAGGCCCACATCGTCGGCGACCAACCAGCGTGCGGGCCATTCCTGCGTCACCTGCCGGCAGACCCACAGCTGATGCGGCAAGAGCTGCACTCGCGCCCGCGAGAACACGCCCCATTGATCGTTGACCGAGCGGATGAGCAGCGCCTGCGCCCGGGTCAGCGCGGCGAGCGGATCGCCGAGCACGCCCTCGGCGAGCGCGTCGGCGAGCGACAGGACCGGTTCGAGATCGCCGCGCTCGACCTGTTCGAGCGCGGCGCCGAAGCGGACGACGACGGTCGCGCCGAGGTCGGCGACGACCCGGCCTTCGCCGTGGCGAGGGTGACGAACGGGGCGGTCGGGGGGAAAGAGGGTCATGCCTCGTCCTCTTCCGCAGTGCCGTCGAAGCCTGCGCCGCTGCCGTCCCAGAGCTGCAAGGGCAGATCGAGGTCGCCACGGAACGCAGCGTCGGGCCCGAGGTGTTCGACCATGACGCGGTGGATGCCGGGCGACATGTCCATGCCGCCGCGCTCGCCCAGCGGGTTGCCCAGCCTTTCGGCGAAGAGCCGGCGCACCCGCGCCGTCGCGGCCCAGGCGTAGGGGTGCATCCGGGCGGCGTCCTTGCCGGTCCAGAACTTGTGCCGGATCGCCTCGCGGATCATCCAGTTGGCACCGAGCCCGAGGCTCTGCGTCAGCGGCGCCCCTTCGAGACCGAGGCGCTGCCAGACCGGGCTTGCACTGAGCCGCCAGGCATCGCTGAGCGCAAGTTGTCCGTCGCGCGCCAAGACATCGGGCAGCAGGCGGAACGCCTCGGCATAGTCGGGCAGCCACCGCGCGAGCGCATAGAGATCGGCCATCGTCCGCCGCCACTGCGGAAAGTCGATCCGCCAGGCATCGGCGCGGGCGAACGCCTCGAGCCGGTCGATCCAGGGCCTCGGGTTTGCCGGCAGGCGCGCGCTGGCCATATCCGCCCACCATCCCTCGCGCATCGCGGCTTCGACAAAGCTTCGATGCGCGCCTTCGTTGTTCCAGCCGAGCGTCCGGAAGATGCCGAGCGCGAAGAAGGTGAACCATCCCTCGCGATCCTCTGCCCCCTCGCAGTCGCGCAGTTGGTGCGGGCGCAAGTCGTCGGGCCAGATGCGGCTGTCATAGTCCTTGCGCAGCCTGGCATGATCGCGCTGCCACCAGTCGCGGATGCGGGCAAGTTCCGCGCCTGCATCGACCTCGTCCGTGTCGGGTTCGACGGGCTGCGGCACGTCGAAGCGCAACCGGCCCGAACCGATGCTGCGCGCAAGGTCGGGGTAGAGAACCGTCATGAGCTCCCCGCACGCATCGGTATCGAACGCCGCGAGCAGCGCGCTCTCGCGCAGGTCGCCGGCCGTCGCGGGCAACCAGTGCGGGCGCTCATTCGCCAGCCTCTGGCCGAGCGCGCGCCCCTGCCGGCCCTCCAGAACATAGGCAAGCAAGGCACGCTGCCCTTCGGCATCGGCAATCCCGTGCGCCCACCGGGCAAAGGTATCGGCCCTCTGCTGGAACCCGCTCTGACGGGCGGCAAGCCGGTAGAATGCGAGGGCGTCCCCGGCATAGGCCGGATCCGCCACTGCGTTCTCGGGCGCAAAGGCAAGGATGCGGCGTTCCTCGTCATCGGCATCCTCGGCCGCGCGCGGCACCAGGCCCGCCTTGCGCCAGGCGCCATCGGACATGCGGAACTGCGCCCCGGCGGCCTTTTCGAACAAGGCGCTCTGTTCGTTACGAGAGAGCGCGCCGACGAGCTCGTCATCGAGAAGCGCACCCAGCCGCGCCGCCGTTTCGGGATCAGCGCGCCCGCGTGCTGCACGAAGTTCGGCGCCTACAAGCTCCGCCACGCCAAATGTGGGCGGCGCGTTGAAGCCGAGCCGTTCGAGCAGCTTCGCCGTTTCGGCATGCACCGCAGCACCCGCAATCTGCGCAAGCGACTGCCACCCGCGAAGCTGCGCCAGCCGGCCCGGGTCGGCAAGCGGCCCGGCGATCTGCCAGCGCACCTCGTCGGCACGAAGAAAGGGGGCGAAGGGGGCGGGCAAACCGGTCGGCACGGCAGGGCGCTTCAGAAACAGATGGCGGAGCCCGCCTTCGCGGTGCAGATGCGTCTCGAGGCGCTCATCCTCCGCTTCGCGCGGCCGATCCGTTGCAAAAAGATCGACGAGACGCCGCCGAAACAGCGCCGCTCCCGAGGGCTGCGGGTTGCTTGCCCCGGCTTCGTGCGCAAGGCGGGGCCAGTCCGCTTCGATCAGGTCGTGCAGCTCGACCAGCCGCTCGCCCAGAGCCTGGCCGAGCCGGTTAAACAGCGCAGCGCGCTCCTCCAAGGTGCCCGCAAGCCGCCCGCGCCCCGGATCGACCCGGAAGGCGTAGGAGTTCAGAAGCCAGCCTGCTCGGCAGTCCTCCTCGAGCGGGGCGAGCAGCCAGAGCCGCCGGATCGCGTCGGAAAGCGGCTCCGGTCCGTCGGGCCCGAGGGAAACGAACAGCGTGGTGTCGCGGTCGAGGTCGAGCGCCAGCGCATGGCCCGGCGCGACCCCCTCGAAGACGACAAGCCGCAGGCCCTTGGCCCGGGTTTCCACGAAGCGGGCCGCATGACGGCGCCCGTCGAGCACGACCTCGCGGATGGCGCGGGCCGTCGCAGGCAGCCACCGCACCGACCGGGCGAAGGCCTCGCGCGCCGTTCGCGCCTCCTCCGTCAGCTCCGGGTCGATGTCGAGCTCGATGATGGTCGCGCGCCGTCCGCCGCGCGCCTCGGCATG
>CALJZN010000077.1 GCA_937983405.1 uncultured Paracoccaceae bacterium | reverse complement strand
GTGTTCGAGACGGAACCCCTGCCCCCGGACAGCCCGCTGCGCGGGATGGACCGCTGCATCTTCGGGTCGCACAACGGGTCGAACTCGGTCGATGCGGTGATCCGGGCGAGCCACGCGGCGATCGGGAGGCTGGCGGGGTTTCTGGGGGAGGGGCGCTCATGATGCCGGCGAGCGGGCGGCTCTACCTCTATCCCGCAATCGCGGCGCAGGCGGATGCCGACAGCCTGCTTTGTCGGCTGGCATGGTACTTCCAGGCCCATCTCGACAGGATCGCAGCCATCCACATGGTGGCCCCGCGCGCGATGCTCGACACGGCAGGCCTTGCCCCGAATATCGATCCCGCCGTCGCGACCATGCTGCCGGCAGTCCGCCGGAAGATGCAGCCGCTCGACGCGACGACCTTCGAAAAGCACCTGTCGGCCGTCGATCCCAAGGCCGACATCCTGCTCCTGTGGGACGAGACGGCCGAGGCCGAAGCCCCCGCGCCTGTCAGGGCCGCGATCAAGGCGCTCGGCGCACGGCAGGCGTTTTACCGCGTCGATCCGCAGCGCACCCGGATGGAAGGATCGTTCTGGCTCTGGGCGGGCCTCAACAGGTTTGCCGACGTCCCGGCCCTGACCGCCGCGAACCGGGCGCGGTTCCAGGAGATGCGGGCCGAGATCGGGCACCACGACAAGGCCTATGTCTTCGGCACTGGCCCCTCGCTGACCAGTTTCGTCGAACGTCACGACTTTTCCGATGGCCTCGCCATTGCCGCCAATTCGATCGTCAAGAATGCCGCCGTCGTCGCCCGCATCCGCCCGCGCATCATCGCCGCGGCGGATCCGCTCTATCATGCAGGTGTGTCGACCTATGCCGGGGCGTTCCGGGCCGAACTGGTGCAGGCGCTGCGCGACAGCGGGGCGTGGTTCGTCTGCCCCTTGCGCGACTTTCCCATCTATGACGCCGTCCTGCCCGAAGACCTGCGGCCGCGCGTGATCGGCATCCCGTTCGACAAGGACGCCCCGCCGCCGCACGACCTCGGCGCGACCTTCGCACTCAGGCCCTATCCGAACGTCCTGACGCTGGCCCTCCTGCCGCTGGCCGCAACCTTTGCGGACCGCATCGACATCGTAGGTTGCGACGGGCGCAGGCTGACCGACGACGGATTCTTCTGGTCGCACGACCAGAAGGTGCAGTTCATGGACAAGATGGCCGAGATCCAGGGCGCGCACCCGGCCTTCTTCAAGATCGACTACAACGACTATTACAGTGATCACGCCCGTGACGTGGAAATCGTCGCCCAGACGCTTGAGGCGGCAGGCAAGCGGCTTGTCACCGCAACCCCCTCGCGCATCCCCGCGCTGCATGCCCGCGAGCCGCTGGCGCCCCCCCGCCAGCCCACTCTGGTGATGCTCGACCCCGACGCGAAGGACGACTGGGGACACTTTCTTGCCTATGACAAGCGCATCGCGGAAGGGTGCATGGCGCGGGGGATGCGGGTCGCCCTGCTCTGCCGCAACGACCTCGACCCGGCGTTCCATCCGGCGTCCATGGCGCATACTGTGCCGGTCTTCTCGGTCCACAGCTGGGCCATCGGCAACCGCAAGACCGGCGACCAGCACAAGGCCGATGTGCTGACCTTCGCCCGGGCCCTCGAGGCAGGGCTCGACCGCCTCGAAACCGTGATCCCCACCGGACCGCTCTGCCTTTTCCTGTATGTCGGCAGCGTCGAGCTGGCCGAGATCGTCGAACACGTGATCGCCGCCAGGCCGCGGCTGCAGGCCGTCGTCAACCTCTTCTGGTCTTACAACTTCGACGAATCGGATCCGGCCTACAGGGCACGCTGGCAACCGGTCGTCGCACGCATGCAGACGGGCCGCACACGGCTGCGCCTTACCCATTCGACGCCGCAGATCGCGGCAGACTTCCAGCGCCACTGGGGCATCAACATCCCTGTCCTGCCGCATCCCAGCACAACCTTCGGAGATGCCGCGGCCGCCGCCTGTGCCGCCGCGCTGGCAGCGCCTGCACCCGCGGCCATCCCGGGATCGCCGCTGCGCGTCCTTTTCCCGGGCGGCGCCCGCCAGGAGAAAGGCTTCGTGCTGTCGCTCGGCACGGCGGCCGCCCTGGCCCGCGATGCGGCCCTGCGGCCCGTTCTGCGCACCCGGCTCGACAAGGTCTCGGGTGCGGCGCTGCATGCTGCCTATGCGGCCCTCGATCCGACGGGGATCGAGATCCTCGACCAGCATCTGTCGGACGACGACTTCATCGCGATGATTGCAGGGGCCGACATCGTGGTGCTGCCCTACCATGCCGAGGCGTTCCGCCGGCGAACCTCGGGGATCCTCATCGACGCGATCCTGCTCGGCAAGCCGGTCGTGGTGCTTGAGGGCACATGGCTCGCCGATCTCGTGGCAGCCGAGGGCACGGGCGAGATCGCACCGCCGACCGTCGAGGGGATCGTCGCGGCGATCCGGCGGGTCGCGGCCAATTATCCTGCGTTCCGCGCCGCGTTGCGACGGGCGGCGGAAGCCTATGTGACCGAGAACGGCTGGACGGCGCTTGTCGGTACGATCGTGGACCTTGCGGCAAGCCTGCCCGCTGCGGCGGTCGTGCCTGATACGATCCAGCATCACCCGGTCGGCGCCGGGACCGATCCGGGAAGCACCGGGACGATCGCCGTCGCCGGGCAGGGCGTTGCAGCAGCCGTGCCGGGGACAGGCGACCTTCTGGACCGGCTCGCGGCGGACGTTCCGGCGGGGCCGGGTGCGGCGCGGCTGTTTCTTCTGGCAGGTGCCTCAGCCCTGCTGACGGACCCGGGCACCGCGCTGGCCCGCTTCGAGGCCGGCGGTCCGCTTGCCGCTGCAGCCGAGCATGCGGTGGCGCGGCTTGGAACCACCGAAGCCCTTGGCGCACATTTCCGGCGCGTCCACGCCTTTGCCGCGGCGCGCACGGGCGGCAGACCGACCGATCCGCGCTTGCCGCAGGCAGCGGCACATCGCTAAACCCACCCGGCAGCGGCGACACCCCGTCAGACGGGCAGCCCAGGAGTTCGCATGACGAAAACCGCCCTCATCACCGGCATCACCGGGCAGGACGGCTCCTATCTGGCCGAGTTCCTGCTGGACAAGGGCTATGCCGTCCACGGCATCAAGCGGCGCGCCTCGCAGTTCAACACCCAGCGGATCGACCACATCTATCAGGATCCGCACCACCCCGACCCCAGGCTGACGCTGCACTATGGCGATCTGACCGACACCTCGAACCTCACCCGCATCCTGGCCGAGGTGCAGCCCGACGAGGTCTACAACCTCGGGGCGCAGTCCCATGTCGCGGTCAGTTTCGAGGCGCCGGAATACACCGCCGACGTGGACGCGATCGGCACGCTGCGGCTTCTCGAGGCGATCCGCTTCCTTGGGCTGCAGGACCGCACGCGGTTCTACCAGGCCTCGACATCCGAGCTCTACGGCCTCGTGCAGGAGATCCCGCAGCGGGAAACCACGCCCTTCCACCCGCGCAGCCCCTATGCGGTGGCCAAGCTCTATGCCTACTGGATCACGGTGAACTACCGCGAGGCCTACGGGCTCTATGCCTGCAACGGCATCCTCTTCAACCACGAGAGCCCCCGCCGGGGCGAGACCTTCGTGACCCGCAAGATCACCCGGGGGCTGGCCAATATCGCCCTGGGGCTCGAGACCTGCCTCTACATGGGCAATATCGACGCCCTGCGCGACTGGGGCCACGCGAAGGATTACGTGCGCATGCAGTGGCTGATGCTGCAGCAGGAGGCGCCCGAGGATTTCGTCATCGCCACCGGCGTGCAGTATTCGGTGCGCGAGTTCATCACCTGGGCGGCGGCCGAACTGGGCCTGACGCTGAGCTTCCAGGGCACGGGCGTGGACGAGACGGCGACGGTGGTGGACGTGGCCGGCGACAAGGCCCCCGCGGTGCAGCCCGGCCAGGTGGTGGTGCGCATCGACCCGCGCTATTTCCGCCCCGCCGAGGTGGACACGCTCCTGGGCGATCCGTCCAAGGCGAAGGCGCGCCTGGGATGGGTGCCCGAGATCACGGCGCAACAGATGTGCGCCGAGATGGTGGCCGAGGATCTGAAGGCGGCGCAGCGGCACGCGCTCCTCAAGGCGCACGGGCATGCAACGCCGGTCAGCCTCGAAGACGGCCGGGGGGCGCGATGACGCGTATCTACATCGCCGGCCACCGCGGCATGGTGGGCTCGGCCATCCTGCGGCGGCTTCGGGCGCGGGCCGCGGCGGGCGAGGCGATCACGCTTGTCACCCGCAGCCGTGCCGAACTGGACCTGACCGACCAGGCGGCCGTGCGCGCCTTCATGGAGGCCGAGCGGCCGGATGCGGTGATCCTCGCCGCCGCGAAGGTGGGGGGCATCCATGCCAACAACACCTGGCCGGCCGAGTTCATCCACGACAACCTGATGATCGCGGCGAACGTCATCGACGCCGCGCACCGCGCGGGCGTGCAGCGCCTGCTGCAGCTCGGCTCATCCTGCATCTACCCCAAGGAGGCGCCGCAGCCGATCCCCGAGGCTGCGCTGCTGACCGGCCCGCTCGAGCCGACGAACGAGCCCTATGCGATCGCCAAGATCGCCGCGATCAAGCTCTGCGAAAGCTACAACCGGCAATACGGCACCGACTATCGCAGCGTGATGCCGACCAACCTCTACGGGCCGGGCGACAACTTCCACCCCGAGAACAGCCACGTCCTGCCCGCCCTGATCCGCCGCTTCCACGAGGCCGCGCAGGCCGGGGCCGACAGCGTGACGATCTGGGGCACCGGCACGCCCCGGCGCGAGTTCCTGCACGTCGACGACATGGCCGAGGCCAGCCTGTTCGTGTTCGACCTGCCGCGCGCGACCTACGAGGCCGAGACGCAGCCGATGCTGAGCCACATCAACGTCGGCTCGGGGACGGACATCGCCATCGCCGACCTTGCGGCGCTTGTCGCGCGCGTGGTCGGGTTCCGGGGGCGGATCCTGACCGACCCGTCGAAACCCGACGGCACGATGCGCAAGCTGATGGATTCGGGCCGGCTGAACCGGCTGGGCTGGCGGCCGCGCATCGGCCTCGAGGACGGCATCCGCGAGACCTGGGGCTGGTGGCTGTCCGCCCGCGACGCGCGCGGCTGACGCCGGCCGGGCGCGGTGCCGCGGGATGCCGGCCGCACCGGCAGACCCGCGCCGGCAGACCCGCGCCGGGCAGCGCGGCGGCGGACGGCGCGGCGTGGACATCGCCCCGCCCTTGCGGCAAAGGGTCGGGCGACCCCGCCATCCGACCGGAGCGTCCATGACCGCCCTCACCTGCTTCAAGGCCTACGACATCCGCGGCCGCCTCGGCCACGACCTCGACGAGGGGATCGCGCACCGCATCGGCCGCGGCTTCGCCCGCGCGCTGGACGCCCGGCGGGTGGTGCTGGGGCGCGACATCCGCCCCTCGTCGGCCGCGCTCGAGGCGGCGGTGCGGGCCGCACTGCTGGCCGAAGGGGTCGAGGTGCTGGACCTCGGCCTCTCGGGCACCGAGGAGATGTATTTCGCCACCACGCATTTCGACGCCGACGGCGGCATCTGCGTGACCGCCAGCCACAACCCGGCCGACTGGAACGGGATGAAGATGGTCCGCCGCGGCAGCGCGCCGCTCGATACCGCGACCGGCCTTGCCGCAATCCGCGCGCTGGCCGAGGCGGACGGCTTCGGCGCGGGCCGGCCGGGCGGCGTCGCGCGCGACGTGGCGGCCGAGGCGCGCGCGGCCTATGTCGCGCGCATCCTGACCTTCGCCGATCCCGCGGCACTCGCCCCCCTCAAGGTCGTCGTCAACGCCGGCAACGGCGCGGCCGGACCGACCTTCGACGCGATCGCCGCGGCGCTGGCCGCGCAGGGCGCGCCCCTCACCTTCGTGCGCGTCCACCACGAGCCCGACGGGCGGTTCCCGAACGGCATTCCGAACCCGCTCCTGCCCGAGAACCGCGCGGCCACCGGCGACGTGGTGGTGGCGGAGGGCGCGGATCTGGGCGTCGCCTGGGACGGCGACTTCGACCGCTGCTTCTTCTTCGACCACCGGGGCGGGTTCGTCGACGGCGAATACGTCGTGGGCCTTCTGGCCGAGATGTTCCTCGCCCGCGAACCGGGGGCGGCGATCGTGCACGACCCCCGCGTGGTCTGGAACACGCAGGACATCGTCGCCCGCATGGGCGGGCGGGCGGTGCAGTCGCGCACCGGACACGCCTTCCTCAAGCAGGCGATGCGCGACGCCGGTGCCGTCTACGGCGGCGAGATGTCGGCGCACCACTATTTCCGCGATTTCGTCCACTGCGATTCGGGCATGATCCCCTGGCTTCTGGTCGCCGCGCTGATGAGCCGGAAGGGCGCGCGCCTCGCCGACCTCGTGGAGGAACGCCGCCGCGCCTTCCCCTCCTCGGGCGAGATCAACTTCCGCCTCGCCGATCCGGCGGCGGCGGTGGCGCGCGTGCGGGCGGCCTACGAACCGGCGGCGCTCGCGCGCGACGAGACCGACGGGCTGAGCCTCGCCTTCGCGGACTGGCGCTTCAACCTGCGCGCCTCGAACACCGAACCCGTGCTGCGGCTGAACGTCGAGGGGCGCGGGACGGATATCGGCCCGCAGGTGGCCGCGCTGACCGCGCTGATCGCGGGCTGAGGCGGCGCGGGCCCCATGCGCACGCTCGTCCTGCACATCGGCACGCACCGCACCGCCACCAGTTCGGTGCAGGCCTTCCTGCACGCCAACGGGCCTGCGCTGCTGCAGCGGGGGATCCTCTATCCCTTCGGGGTGAAGCGGCACGTCGTGCAGATGAACCGCCTGTTCGACGGCAAGGTGCCCGCGGCCGAGCTTGCCGCCGACCTGACGCGCCGCGCCGACAGCCGGCGGCAGCCGGTGCACACGATCATCCTGTCGGACGAGGACATCTGCATGCGGCGCGACCTGACGCCGCTCGCCCCCCTGCGCGACAGCTTCGACGTGAAGGTGGTCTTCGCGCTGCGCCGGCAGGATCTGTGGCTCGAAAGCTGGTATCTGCAGAACGTCAAGTGGCAGTGGAACCCCACGCTGGCGCATGCGACCTTCCCCGAGTTCCTCGCCCGGCGCGAGGAATTCCACTGGGCCGACTATGCGGCCTACGTCGATCACCTCGAGACGGTGTTCGGCCCCGAGAACCTGCGGCTCTACGTGTTCGAGAAGGCGCAGATGCCGCAGGGGCCCGTCGCCGCCTTCGCCGCCGCCGCGGGGATCGGCGACGTCGCGGGGCTTGCGCCCGCGCCCCACGCCAATCCCAGCCATTCGCCCCTGGTGTCCGAGTTCATGCGCCGCCTGCCGCTGGACGAGGCGCCGCCGCCGGTGCGCGGGATGCTGGAACGCGCCTGTTCGGCGCTGGACGCGGCCCTGGCGAAAGCGCCCGAGGAAGCCTCGCCCTGGCTGATCGACCCCGCGACGCGCGCCGCGATCCTCGAGCGCCACGCGCCCGGCAACGCCGCGCTGGCGCGGCGCCACTTCGGGCGCGAGGCCCTGTTCCTCGAACCGCCCCCCCCGCCCGACGCGCCGCTGGCGCGGCTGGCGCTGCCCGCCGACCCCGAGGCGCTGATGGACCGCCTCGTCGCCCCCTTCGTGCGCGAACTGATCGCGCAAGCCCGCGAGGCCCGGACATGACCGCCCCCGCCGCCCCTGCGACCGCCCCGGCCGGGGCGGCGGACCGCGTCACCCTGCAGCGGGTGATCTTCCCGGAAAACGGGATCTGCACCGAACAGGACCTCTATTTCCACATCGCGGGGCCGGGGGGCTACTACGACCACCCGCGCGGCGCGCTGACGGCCGAGACGGGCACGGCGGTGCTGCTCGACAGCTACTTCAACGCGCTGTCGATCGGGAAGTGGCACGCCTCCTGCACGATCGACGGGCTGTGGCTGGCCGTGGCAGGCGAGGGCGCGATCGAGCTGAAGGTCTGGCACGCCATCCCGGACCGGTCCTGGGAACTGCTCGCCTCGCAGGTCATGACGCTGACGGCGGAGGAGGCGACGGTGGACCTGTCGCATTACGCCGAGAACGCCACGACCGGGCTGATCTGGTTCGAATGGCGCCCGGCGGGCGGGCGCGACGCCGCCGCCACGATGACCGCCGCGCGTTACCTCACGCGCGCGCCCGCGGGGCCGCTGCCCAGGCTTGCGATCTGCATCACCACCTATCGGCGCGAGGCGGCGGTGGCGCGCACGGTGGCGCGGCTCGAGGCGTTCCTCGCGGGCTTCCGCTACGGCGACGCGATCCGCGTGATCGTGGTCGACAACGGGCAGAGCGCCGCGATCCCCCCCTCGGCCCATGTGCTGGCGGTCGCCAACCCCAACCTCGGTGGCGCGGGGGGCTTTGCCCGCGGCCTGATCGAGGCCGAGGGCTGGGGCGCCACGCACTGCCTCTTCATGGACGACGACGCGTCCTTCCACATGGAGAACGTGGCCCGCACCTACACCTTCCTCGCCCTGGCGCGCGACCCGAAGGTGGCGCTGGCCGGCGCCATGATCAACAACACCCACAAGTGGGCGATGTGGGAAAACGGCGCGGTGTTCGACCGGTCCTGCATCCCGCTTTTCTGCGGCCTCGACCTGCGCCGGCGCGAGAACGTCCTCCACCTCGAGTTCACCAGCCCGCGCGAACGGCGCAAGACGCTCTACGGCGGCTGGTGGTACTTCGCCTTCCCGGTGGCGGCGGTGACGCGGCGGCCCTTCCCCTTCTTCGTGCGCGGCGACGACGTCAGCTTCTCGATCGCCAACCGGTTCCGCATCGTCACGCTGAACGGGGTGGTGTCGTTCCAGGACGACTTCACCGAGAAGGAATCGCCCCAGACCCTCTACCTCGACCTGCGCAGCCACCTCGTGCATCACCTCGTGTTCGACGCGATCGACCGCGGCGCATGGGGCACGGCGAAGGTCGCCCTGCGCTTCATCGGGCGCAGCCTCGCGCGGTTCCACTACGAGACGGCCGCGGCCCAGATGCTGGCCTGGGAAGACGTGATGAAGGGGCCCGCCTTCTTCCGCGACAACGCCGACATGGCCGACCGCCGCGCCGCCATCCGCGCGCTGGCGCAGACCGAGACCTGGGGCCCGCTCGACGAGCTCGACCTGACCGAGCGGCGGGTGTTCACCCGGCGGGGGCGGCTGTTCGCGCGCCTCCTGGCGCTGACGGTCAACGGGCATCTGCTGCCCTTCTTCGGGGCCTGGGGCGACCGCATCGTGCTGCCGGTGGCCGACCGCGGCACGCTGCACCCCGTCTGGGGGGCGGCGCGGATCACCTACCTGAACGGCACCCGCACGAAGGGCTACCAGGTCGCACAGTCCAAGCGGCGGTTCCTCGCCGCGGCCTGGCGGGCGGGCAGGCTCGCGCTGCGGTTCCGCCGCGCCTTCCCCGCGCTGCGGGCGGAATACCGCGCCGCCTATCCGCAGATGACCGCCCTGCCCTTCTGGCAGGACCTCCTCGGGATCGACGCGCCCGCCCCCCAGCCCGCCCCTCAGCCCGCCGGCGCCCCCCTGGCCGCGACCGGCACAGGGGGCTGAGGGGGCGATGGTCCGCGACCTTGTCATCCACATCGGCGACCCCAAGACGGGGTCCACCGCGATCCAGACGGTGCTGGCGACGGGCGGCTGGTCCGCCCCCGGCCTGACCGTCCTCTATCCTGCGGCGGTGAACCACCTGCCGCTGGCCCGCTGCCTCTGCCTGCCGGCCGAGGCGGGGATGCGCGCGGCGCGCTGGCGGGCGGTGGCGGCGCGCATCGCGGCCGCCGAGGCCGACGTGGCGGTGATCTCGGCCGAGCTCTTCGAACGCGCCGATCCCGCCGCCCTCGCCGCGACGCTGGCCGAGTTCCTGCCCGCGCTGGCCCCGCGCGCCCGCGTCGTCGGCTATGTCCGGCCCCATGCCGACCGGCTGGTGGCGGCCTGGGCCGAGCGCACCAAGCAGGGCGACACGACCGCAGATCTGGCCGGATTCTTCGACCGCGCGAAGGACCAGTTCCGCTATGCCCCGCGGCTCGCGCGCTGGCGCGCGGTGTTCGGCGACCGGCTGACGATCCGCCCCTTCATCCGCGACCGGCTGGCGGGGGGGGATGTGGTGCGCGATTTCCTCGAAATCGTCACGCAGGGCCGGCCGGTGACGGTGACGCGACCGGCGGCGGCCAACGAATCGCTCTGCCTCGAGGATCTGGCGGTGCTGCGCGAATTGCACCGGCGCATCGCGGGGCGGCCTGCGCTGGCCGCGGCGCGGCGCGCGCTCGGCTGGAACATGGCGCAGGAACTGGCCGCCATGCCCCGGCCCGAGGGCACGAAGCCGCGGCTGCACCGGGCGCTGGTCCCGGCGGTGCGGGCGGCCTATGCCGCCGATGCCGCGGCGATGGATGCCGCGTTCTTCGACGGCACCCCCACGCTGGTCCCGGCGCTGGAGGCGGCGCTGGCCCGCGCGGTGGAGGCCGAACAATCGATGCGCGCCGAAGACCACTTCGGCCCCGACACGCTGCGGCTGATCGGGGTCTGGGCAGACCTTGCAACCCTGATGCTGGGCCATGCCCCGGACCGCATCCCGGCCCATTTCCGCGCCCGCCAGCAGGCGATCCATGCCGGGCTGCGGGGGGGCGGATCACCGGCGGACGCGGCGGACGGGGCCGGGCCAGACGGGGACGGGCCAGACACGGACGGGCCAGACGGGGACGGGCCAGCGGCCCCCGTGCGGCCGCCGAAAGGCCTGGCCAAGGGCCGGCCGAAAGGCTCTGCAACGGGCGCCGCGATGAAATCCGGGCCCGGCAGGCCGGGGCGCAACGCGGCCGGGCCGGACGGCGCGCCGCTGCCCAAGGCGCTTCTCGCACTGCTGCCGCCCGAGTTCCGCCGCGGCGGACGCGGCAAGGGGAGGCCGACGTGACCCGCCTCGTCTTTCACATCGGCGATCCCAAGACGGGCAGTTCCTCGATCCAGCGCGTCCTGTTCGACGGTCTCTACAGCGCCGCGCGCGGCCCCGTCGCCTACCCCGACGCGGTCAACGCCATCCCGCTGGCGCGCAGCCTGATGGACGGCGCGCCGCCTCGCCTTGCGGCGCGGCGCATCGCGCAACTTGTCGCGTGGCTTGACACTGTCGCGGACAAGGCCGCGGTCGCCGTGGTTTCGGCCGAACATTTCGCCTTTGTCGAACCGGCCCGGCTTGCCGCGGCGCTGGATGCGGCGCGCCCGGGCCTGGGCGCGCGGGCCGAGGCGGTGGCCTATGTGCGGCCGCATCTGGGCCGGCTGCTGTCGTCCTGGGGGCAACAGGTCAAGACCGGCGGCACGCTGCGCGCATTCGGGCCCTGGGCCGATGCGGCGATCCGCCGGCACCGGTTTCACGCCGCGCCCCGCTTTGCCGCCTGGGCCGCGGTCCTTGGCCCGCGGTTCACCCTGCGCGCGATGCTGCGCGAACGGCTCGTGCAGGGCGATGTGGTTGCCGATTTTCTCGCCACGGTGCTTGGCGACGACCGGATCACCCTGACCCCGGGCGGGCGACGCAACGAAAGCCTCGCGCTGGTGCATCTCGCGGCCGTCCATGCCGTCCAGGGTGTGCTGCGCGACAACGGGATCAATCCGGACCTGCGGCACAGCCTGGGCGCCGCGCTGCAGGACCGCCTGCTGGCGCTGCCGGGGGCGGCGGCGCGCTGCCCCGCCCGATGCTGCCCGCGGCGCTGCTGTCCCACCTGCGTGCCGCCTATGCCGCCGATGCGGCCGCGATCGATGCCGCCCATTTCGCCCCCGACCGTCCGCTGTCGGCCGCGCTGGACGCGGCGGCGGGAATGGCGGCGGGCGACGATCCGCTGGATCTCGCCGCGACCTTTGCCGACACCTTCGACGCCGGAACCCGCGCCGACCTGCTGGCGGCGGCGGGCGCGCTTGGCGCCATGCCGCAGGGCTGGCTCGACCAGTGGCGCACGGCGTTCGCGGGCCGCCGCCGCGCCGCGTCAGGCACGGCGCAGCCCGAACCGGACCGGGCCGAACGGGCGGTCAACCGCCACCTCGACACCCTCGTCGCGCTGATCGGGGGTGCGCCATGAGCGACATCGTCTTTCATCTCGGCGACCGCAAGACAGGGTCCACCGCGATCCAGTATGCGCTCGCCTCGGGGGCGGTGCAGGCGCCGGGCCTGCGCATCGGCTATACCGCGCCCATCAACCACATCCCGCTCGCCTCCAGCCTCACCCGCCCCGACGAGGCGCGGTTCCGCGCGCAGCGCTTTGCCAAGGCGCTGGAACCGGCGCGCGCGGGGACGGCGGATGTCACCATCATCTCGGCCGAACATTTCGAGATGGTCGATCCGGCGGTCCTGCGCGATGCGCTGGACGTCCATGCCCCCGACCTTGCGGGGCGGTTCCGCTTTGTCGCCTATGTCCGCCCACATGCCGAACGGATCGTGTCCACCTATGCCGAGCGGGTCAAGCAGGGCCATTTCCTCGGCACGATGGACCAGCTTTTCCTGCGCATGCGCAAACGGGGCACGTTTCTCTATGCCCCCCGCTTTGCCCGCTGGCGCGCGGTGTTCGGCCCGGCCTTCACCCTGCGCCCGATGATCCGCGACCGGCTGCATGACCGCGACGTGGTGCGCGATTTCATGCATGTCGCGCTCGAGGGCGCGCCCTTCGACCTTGTCGGGCCGCCGGCTGCGAACGAATCCCTCACCCTTGAGGATCTGGCGCTGCTGCGGGCACTGCACCTGCGGTTCGGCGACGAGATCTTCAAGGGCAAGGCCGCGGACGTGCAGACGGCGACGGCCTGGAACTTTGCCCGCATGCTGTCCGCGGCACCGCGCCCCTCGGGCGGCACGAAACCGGCGCTGCACCGCAGGCTGGCGCAGCAGGTGCAGGCGGCCTATGCCGCCGATGCCGCAGCCCTCGATGCCGCGTTCTTCGACGGCACGCCGATGACCGATGCGCTCGCCCGGGCCGGGGACCGCGCGGTCGAGGCGCCGCAATCGGTGCGCATCGAGGATCACTTCGGGCCCGCCGACCGCCGCATCATCGATCTGTGGACCTGGACGATCTCGGAAATGCTGCGCGCCGATCCCGAGGGCTGGCCGGCCTTCTTCCGCAACCAGCAGCGCAGCATGCTGCGCGGTCTGAAGCGCGACCGCGCAGCAGGGGGATAGGCCCCCGCGTCAGGCCCGCCCCTCAGCCGCGGGCGTAGACGTCCTCGTAGCGGATGATGTCGTCCTCGCCGAGGTAGCTGCCGGTCTGCACCTCGATCAGCACCATCTCGACCTTGCCGGGATTCTCCATCCGGTGGACGGCGCCGAGCGGGATGTAGACCGACTGGTTCTCGGTCACGAGGCGCACCTCGCCGTCCACCGTCACCCGCGCGGTGCCCTGCACGACGATCCAGTGTTCCGACCGGTGGTGGTGGCTCTGCAGCGACAGCGCGGCGCCGGGATGCACGACGATCCGCTTGACCTGGAAGCGCGGGCCGACGGCGAGGCTTTCGAACCAGCCCCAGGGCCGGTGGTCGCGGGGAAAGACCTCGGCCTGCCGCGCGCCCCGCGCCTTCAGCGCCGCAACGGCCAGCTTCACGTCCTGCGCCCGGTCCTTGGCGGCGACCAGCACGGCGTCGGGCATGGCGACCGCGACGATGCCCGACAGGCCGAGGCCCACGAGCTCCAGCCCCTCGGCCTCGGATCGCAGAAGCGTGTCGGCGCAGTCGATGGCGGTGGCGTGCCCCGCGGCGACCACGCCCGCCGCGTCGGGCCCCGCCTCGCGCCAGACCGCATCCCAGCCCCCGAGGTCGGACCAGGCCCCGGCATAGGGCACGACCGACAGGTTGCCCGCCCGTTCCATCACCGCATAGTCGATCGAGATCGCCTCGGCCTGGCCCCAGGGGCCGGCGGCGAGGCGCAGGAACCCCAGATCCGCCTTCGCCCCCTCGACCGCCGCCGTCACCGGCGCGATCAGGCCGGGCGCATGGGCGCGGAAGGCCGCCAGGATGTCCGCCGCGCGGAAGAGGAAGATGCCCGCGTTCCACAGGTAGGTGCCCGCGGCCAGCATGGCCGCCGCGCGGGCCGCGTCGGGCTTTTCCACGAAGCGCGTCAGCGGCACAGGCGCCCCCGTGCCGTCCGGCGCGGCGGCAAGCTCGAGCCAGCCATAGCCCGTCTCGGGCCGGTCGGGCGCGATGCCGAAGGTGACAAGCCGCCCCGCGGCCACCGCGGGCAGGCCGGCCTGCACGGCGGCGCGGAAGGCGGCGGCATCGGGGATGACGTGGTCCGACGGGGCGACCAGCAGGATCGCCTCCGGGTCGGCGGCGGCGGCGTGAACCGCGGCCGCCAGCACCGCAGGCGCGGTGTTGCGCCCCTCAGGCTCGATCAGGATGGCGCCGGGATCGACCCCGGCGGCGGCCAGCTGTTCGGTGACGATGAAGCGGAACTCGGCCCCCGTCACCACCAGGGGAGGCGCGAAGCCGGGGCCCGCGAGGCGGCGGGCCGAGGCCTGGAACAGCGTCGCCCCGCCGGTCAGCGGCGCGAACTGCTTGGGATAGGACTTGCGCGACAGGGGCCAGAGCCGTGTGCCGGAACCGCCGCAGAGAAGGACGGGGGTGATCTGCATCGCGTGGGATCCTCGGGCCGGGGCGTTCGCCCCCCGGTGTGCCCGACCGCGCGCACGGGATCAACCGTCCGCGCGCCCGCGCCCCGCCGCCGCCGCCCGGCCGCTCAGACGAAGACGAAGTCGCCCGCGTCGACGAGCCCGGCGTTCACGCCCTGCAACAGGACCGTCGTCCCGCCGGTGAAGGTCAGGCGCGTGTCGGCCCCGTCGTTCACCGCGGCCACCTGCACATCCGCGAAACTGCCCCCGGCCAGCCGGATCCGGTCGAGCCCGTTCTGGAAATCCTCGATCCGGTCCGCCCCTTCGTTGACGCCGAGGTTGAAGACGAAGGTGTCGCGCCCGCCCCCGCCGGCCATCACGTCGCTGCCGCCGCCGCCCTCGATCGTGTCCGCCCCGTCGAAGCCGCGGATGATGTCGTCGCCGCCCGACCGGTCGGTGAAGGAGAACCGCTCGATCCCCGCGAAGACGAGGTCGGTCGCGCCCAGACCGTTGAAGCGCCCGCTGTAGCTGCCGCCGCCCTCGGCCGCGACTTCGTCGAGCCAGACGCCGTTCGTCGGAACGTCATAGACGACCACCAGCGTGTCGGTCCCCGCCCCGCCGTCCACCGTGTCGGTGCCGCCCATCCACAGCGTGATGCGGTCGTTGCCGGCGCCGGTGCGGATCTCGTCGGCGACGGCGGCGGTGCGGTGGCCGGTGATGACGTCGGCCCCCGATCCCGTGCGCAGGTCGTGGAAGCCCTCGACATTCGCCATCCGCCCCGTGCCGAGGAAGGTCGAGACGGTGTTGAGGTCGATCGTCACGGCAGCGGCGACCGCCGAGAGATCGACCCCCGCGCGGTCCACGCCCGCCCCGCCGTCGATCCGGTCCACCCCGGCGCCGCCGTGCAGCAGGTCGTTCCCCCCGCCGCCGTTCAGCGTGTCGTTGCCCTCGAAGGTGCGGATGATGTCATCGCCGCCCGACCGGTCGGTGAAGGAGAACCGCTCGATCCCGGCAAAGAGCAGATCGTTGCTTCCCATGCCGTTGAAGCGCCCGCTGTAGCTGCCGCCGCCCTCGGCCACGACATTGTCGAGCCAGACGCCATTGGTGGCGACGGCGTAGGTCACGATCAGCGTGTCGGTCCCCGCCCCGCCGTCCACCGTGTCGGTGCCGCCCATCCACAGCGTGATGCGGTCGTTGCCGGCGCCGGTGCGGATCCCGTCGGCGACGGCGGCGCTGCGGTGGCCGGTGATGCGGTCGTTGCCCGACCCCGTGCGCAGGTCGTGGAAGCCCTCGACGTTGCGGATCATGCCCGACCCGAGGAACCTCGAGGTGCCGTTGAGGTTCAGCGTGATGCCGGCGGTCGCGGCCGAGAGATCGACCCCCGCGCGGTCCACGCCTTCGCCGCCGTCGATCCGGTCCACCCCCGCCCCGCCGTGCAGCAGGTCGTTCCCCCCGCCGCCGTTCAGCGTGTCGTTGCCCTCGAAGGTGCGGATGATGTCGTCGCCGCCCGACCGGTCGTCGAAGCCGAACCGCTCGATCCCGCTGAAGAGGATGTCGTTCGCCCCCGGGCCGTTGAAGCGGCCGCTGTAGCTGCCCGCCCCTTCGGCCACGACATTGTCGAGCCAGACGCCGCCGGTGCCGACGCCCTCGAAGATCGCGGTCAGGCTGTCGTCGCCCGGCCCCCCCTGCACATGGGGATCGACGCTGAAGTTCGTCACGGTGAAATCGGTCATCGCCTGCGCCCTCCTGCCGGCATCCGGACCGGCCAGGGGGCCGTCCGCCGGGAAGATTCCAGCCGCCTGCGCCGGCCGGCCGCCTTGATCTGCGTCAGAGGGCGGGGGGCAGTGTGATCACAAGGGCGCGACGGCGAAGGCGGGCATTGGCCGGCCCTCGGCGCAGGCGGCCAGGAAGGCGCGGCCGGTGTCCAGCGCCTCGCGGATCGTCACGTCCATGTCGAGGTAGCGGTAGGTGCCGAGCCGGCCCACGAAGGTGACGCCCGACAGCGCGCGGGCGCGCTCGACATAGCGGGCGAGCAGCGCCTTCTCCGCAACCAGCCGGATCGGGTAGTAGGGGATGTCGTCGGGCCCGCATGCGCGCGAATATTCGCGGTAGAGGACGGATCCCTCGTGGCTTTCCCAGGGTGCGAAGTGCTTGTGCTCGGTGATCCGCGTCCAGGGGACATCGGCATCGCCGTAGTTCATCACCGCACAGCCCTGCCAGTCGCCCCGGTAGGTGAACCGCTCGAAGTCGAGCGTGCGGTAGCCGAGCCGCCCCTCGTCGTAGCCGAACCAGCCGTCGAGGGGCCCCGACCAGAAGACATGGTCCCACTGCCCGGCATCCTTCGGGTCGAAGCGGGTGGACAGATGCACCGCGATCCCCGGATGGTCGAGGATGCGGGCGACCATCGCGGTGTAGCCGCCTTCCGGCATCCCCTGGAAGCGGTGGAAGAAGTAGTTGTCGTCGTAGTTGAAGCGCACCGGCAGGCGCTTGAGGATCGAGGCCGGCAGCACCTTCGGGTCGCAGCCCCACTGCTTCCGCGTATAGCCTTCGAAGAAGGCCGCGTAGAGGTCGCGCCCGATGAAGCGCAGCGCCTGTTCCTCGAAGTTCGCGGGTTCGGCGATGGTCGTGTCGGCCAGGCTCTCGATGAAGGCGCGCGCCTCGTCGGGGCGGAAGGTCTTGCCGAAGAACTGGTTGATCGTGTGCAGGTTGACGGGCAGCGAATAGACGGCCCCGCGGCTCGTGGTCTTGACCCGGTTCCGGTAGGGCTGGAACGTCTCGAACCGGTTCACATAGTCCCACACCTCGGCGTCGTCGGTGTGGAAGATGTGGGGGCCGTAGGCATGGACCAGGACCCCCGTCTCGGGGTCGCGATAGGTGTGGCAGTTGCCCGCGACATGGTCTCGCGCATCGACGACCGTCACAGCATGGCCCGCCTCGGCCAGAATCCGCCCCGTCACGGCGCCCGACAGCCCCGCCCCCACCATCAGCACGCGCATCAGGCCCCCCCTGTCCCGAACCCGCCCGACCGGTGCCAGGCCCAGGCATCGCCGATCATCCGCGCCATGGTGGACCGCTCCGGCCGCCAGCCCAGCTCGGCCGCCGCCCGGTCGCTGCCGCAGACGAGGCGCACGGCATCCCCCGGCCGCCGCGGCCCCTCGACGACCGGGACGGGGCGGTTCGTCACCTGCCCCGCCGCCGCGATCACCGCGCGCACGGAAAACCCCGTGCCGGTGCCGAGGCAGTAGATGCGGGAGGCGCCCCCTTCCAGCATCCGGTTCAGCCCCAGCACATGCGCATCGACCAGATCCGACACATGGACATAGTCGCGGATGCAGGTGCCGTCGGGGGTGGGATAGTCGGTCCCGTGCAGCGTCAGCGCCGCCCGCCGCCCGGCGATGGCGTCGAGCATCAGGGGAATGAGGTGCGTCTCGGGCTCGTGCGCCTCGCCGATCTCGCCCTCGGGGTCCGCACCCGCAACGTTGAAGTAGCGGAAGATCGTGTGGCGGATGCCGAAGGCCGCGCCGAAGTCGCGCAGCATCTGCTCGATGGCAAGCTTCGAGCCGCCGTAGGCGTTGATCGGGTGCTGGGGCGTGTCCTCGGTCAGCACCACGCCGTCCTGGTCGCCGTAGGTCGCGCAGGTGGACGAGAAGATGACCGGCACCGGGCCGGCATCCCGCGCCGCCTCGAGGAGGTTGAGCGCGCCGCCGACGTTCTCGCGCCAGTAGCGGCCCGGATCCTTCATCGACTCGCCCACCAGCGACAGGGCTGCGAAATGCATGACCGCGACGGGGGCATGCGCGGCGAAGGCCGCGTCGAGCGCGGCCCGGTCCATCAGGTCGCCCCGCACGAGGGGGCCGAACTTCGCCGCCGCGGCATGGCCCGTGGACAGGTTGTCGAAGGCCACGGGGGTATAGCCCGCCCGCAGCAGCGCCTTGCAGGCGTGCGACCCGATATAGCCCGCGCCCCCCGTGACCAGAACCCTGCCGCGCATCCGCCGCCCCCTGCCCCGCCCCGTGAACCATCCGCCGCCGGGGTGCGCAAGGGGGATCAGCGCTGCAGGACGTCCTTGTGGAAGCGGTGCAGGAGCAGCATGCCGAGGACGAGGCACCCCGACGCGAGCCCCATCACATAGGCGGGCGAGACATAGGCCGCCTCGTAGGTCGGATAGAAGCCGCGCCGCATCATGCCGATGATGTGGATGACGGGGTTCCACCACAGCACCTCCTGCGCGCTGCGGGGCAGGCTGTCGTAGAGGAAGATGACGCCCGAGATCAGGAACAGGGGCGTCGTCGCGATGTCCCAGACGCTTTCCCAGACCGGGAAGGCCGCGAAGAGATAGCAGTTGAGCGCCCCCACCCCGAGGCCGAGCGTCACCGCCATGGCGAGCGACGCAAGGACCGGCGGCCAGTCGAGGATCGTGCGCGTGTCGAACAGCGCGAGAAGCGCGGCGATGACGATGGCAAAAACCAGAAGGTAGGTCACCGCGTTCAGGATCGCGCGGGCGAGGATCGCATCCACCCAGGTCACCCCCGGATAACGCAGGAGCGGGCGCGAGAACATCAGCGCGCGGGCGGTCTTGTTCGACAGTTTCATGAACAGCTGGAACGGCAGGATGCCGGTGGCGAAGAACAGCGGGAAATTGACGCCGAGGCCCGGCGTGCGGATCCGCAGCCCCACCGTCAGGATCAGCGTGAAGAGGGCGATGCCGAGGACGGGTTCCAGCACCGCCCAGAGATAGCCCCCCGGCGTGCGGCCGTAGGTCGTCGACATCTCGCGCAGCATCAGCGCCGTCACCGTCCGCGCGGTGCGGAACCGGCGGGCGCGGCCGGCGGGGGCGGGCACGGGCGGGGGATCGGCGGCGGCGGTCATGCGGGGGCGGGGCTGCGCAAGGGGGCGGGGGCAGGGCCGCGGAACTGGACCCCGCGCCTGCGGTTATGTAGGAATCCGCGGCCCCCGTCCACTGCGCCCCGTCCACGGCGCCCCCGCCCCCGAACGCGAAAGGCCGCCCGCCCGTCATGGTCCGGCTCGAGAACCTCACCAAGGTCTACCGCGTCGGCGCCGACCGCACGGTGGTCGCCGACTGCATCAACGCGACCTTCCCCGCGCGCACCGCGGTGGCGCTGCTGGGCCGCAACGGGGCGGGGAAATCGACGCTCCTGCAGATCATCGCCGGCACCATGAGCCCGACGTCGGGCCGGGTGGTGTCGGACGGCAGCATCTCGTGGCCCGTGGGGTTCGCGGGCAGCTTCCACGGCGACCTGACGGGGTTGCAGAACGTCCGCTTCATCGGCCGCGTCTACGGGGTGGACACCGACGCGCTGGTCGATTTCGTGGCGGATTTCGCCGAACTCGGCCGCCACTTCCACCAGCCGTTCCGCACCTATTCGTCCGGCATGCGGTCGCGGCTGACCTTCGGCCTGTCGATGGGGATCCGCTTCGACACCTACCTCGTGGACGAGGTCACCAGCGTGGGCGACGCCGCCTTCCGCGAGAAGAGCGACCGGGTGTTCATGGACCGCATGGCCCAGAGCGGCGCCATCGTCGTGTCGCATTCGATGCGCCAGATCCGCCGGCTGTGCACTGCCGGCGCGGTGCTGCACCGCGGCCGGCTGACCTACTACGACGACATCGAGGCCGCGATCGAGGCCCATGCGCGCAACCTGCGCGTGGCCAGCGCCGACATGGACTGACGGCGCAGGCCCGCGCGGCGGGGCCTGCCGGGGGATGGCCCCGGGGACGGCCGGGGGCCTCAGCCCTCGTCGTCGCCGGCGGCCCGGCCGGCGGGGGCGGCGACCGTCACGCCCTTGGCGGCCAGCTGGCGCAGGAGCGCACGGGCGGTCTGCATCGCGCCCTCCCTGGCGGCCTCCCAGGCGGCGGTGCGCGTCTCGGGCGTCGCGTCCTCGGGCACGCCGCCGGTGACGCGCCACAGCGCGCGGGCGACCATCCGCACCAGCGCGGGATCGGCCTTCGGCGCGGCGCCGCCCGCCGCTGCCGCCGCCTTGCGCCCGCCGCCCGCCTTCGCCCCCGCCTTCGTCCCGTCCGCAGCCTTGCGGCCTCTGCCGGCCCGTGCCGGTGCTGTGGTGTCGTCCGCGGTCATGGTTTCCTCCGGCCTGTGGCGCGCGGCACGCAGTCTAGAGACGCGCCCTGCGGCCGGCAAGCGCGGCCCGCCGGCAGGCGCGGTCAGAACCACCGCCCCGTTGCGACCAGCGCGACCGCGCGGGTCGCGGCCCCCTGGGCGGCGACGGCGGTCACCGCCCATTGCGCCGAGGCGGTTCCGGGCGTGTCGGCGCCGATGGCGGCGGCGGCCGTCAGGTTCTCGGGCGTCACCGTCAGCACGGGGGCAGCCGCGAAGGGCGCGGGATAGGTCCAGGTCTGCGCCGCCGAGCGGAAACCGCCAAGGAAGGCGATGCCGATCTCCAGGCTCGCGCTGGTCCTCAGGGCGCAGATCTGCGTGCCGTCGGCCAGACGCAGATACTCGCCGTTCGCATTCGCGCCGCGCTCGACGACGCGGCCCGTGGGCATCCCGCCCGCCTGGCTGACCGTGCCGACGATCGTGCCGGCATGGTAGATCTCGCGCCAGGCCGACCAGCCGGACTGGCCCTGCGACCGCAGGAAGGCCCGCGGCTCGGCCCC
>CALJZN010000076.1 GCA_937983405.1 uncultured Paracoccaceae bacterium | reverse complement strand
GGTCGGACGAGGATCTGACGCAGGAACCCGAGATGATCAAGGCGTTCCGCGACACCTGGGAACTGGGCATCCATTCCTACCTGACCTATCTGCGCGACCGGCTGGTGCTGGCCCGGGACTTGCTGCACGAGAGCGGGTCGGTGTTCGTGCAGATTTCAGACGAGAATTTGCACCATGTCACCGAATTGCTTGCCGAGATATTCGGCTCGAAAAACTTTGTCAGCCTCATCACTTTCAAAAAAACTACCGGTTCTACAGCCAATCTGCTGCCTGGAGTTTCAGATTATCTGATCTGGTTCGCAAAGGATCGCGACCGCCTCAAATACAACCAGCTGTATTTTCAGAAAGAGGCCGGTGGTCTTGGTGGTTCTGCGTATGGACGCATTGAACTACCCAGCCGTGAAAGACGTGCGCTGTCCAAAAAAGAAAAAATCGACCCGACAGCAGTTCCCGATGGCTCTCGCATTTATCGAGTCGACAATTTGACGAGTCAGAGTCCCGGCACGCGGTACGACGTCGATTATGAGGGTGAAAGCTTTTATCCAAAGGGATACTGGAAAACCGATCAGACTTTCATACAACGTGTGTTGAAATCAAAACGTGCGCAAAGTTCGAGTGCCAACCTCTACTACGTTCGGTTTATTGAAGACTTTCCAGTGTTTCCGGTTACGGACAACTGGGACGATACGACCATCGCTGGGTTTTCGTCCGACAAGCAGTATGTCGTCGAGACCTCAATCAAGGTCATCGAACGCTGCCTCCTGATGACCACCGATCCCGGCGACCTCGTGCTCGACCCCACCTGCGGCTCTGGCACCACCGCCTTTGTCGCCGAGAAATGGGGGCGGCGCTGGATCACCTGCGACACGTCCCGCGTGGCGATCACGCTGGCCAAGCAGCGGCTGATGACCGCCAGCTTCGACTACTACGCCCTGCGCTATCCGCATGAGGGGCTGAAGGGCGGCTTCGACTATGAAACCGTGCCGCACATCACGCTGAAGAGCATCGCCAACAACCCCGACATCGACACGATTTACGACGAGGACCACCCGAAGATCGCGGCGGCGCTGGCCGCGCTCAACGCCGCGCTCAAGGGCCACAAGCTGCGCCTGAAATCCCCCCAGGGCGGGCGAAAGGGCGAATGGATCGACTTTTCGGCGCCCGACGGGGCAACCTTCAAGCTCCCCACCGGGCAGGCGGTGCCGGTCCATGCGATGCTGGAATGGGAGGTGCCCTTCGACTGGCCGGATGGCTGGCCCGAGGCTGCGCGCGCCGCCTTCGAGGCCTTCCACAAGGCGCGGCAGCACATGCAGAAACGCATGGATCAGTCGATCGCCGACCATGCCGAGCAGGAGACGCTTTACGACAAGCCGCGCATCGACCGCTCGAAGCTGCGCATCACCGGCCCCTTCACGGTCGAGGCCGTGCCCGCGCCCACGGTGCTTTCGCTCGACGAGGCCGCCGCCCCGGCCGAGGCGGATGCCTCGGTCGCCCGCACAGGCGAGACCTCGCGCCAGGCGCTGTGGCGCGACGAACTGCTCAAGACCGGCGTGCGCGGCAAGGGCGGGGCCATGATGCGCTTCGCCGAGTTCGAGACCTTGCCGGGGCTGCGCTACCTCCATGCCAGCGGGTCGCTGGCCGAGACGGGCGAGCGCGTCGTCGTCAGCTTCGGTCCCGCGCATGCGGCGCTGGAGCAGCGGCAGGTGGAACTGGCGCTGACCGAGGCCGAGACCCTGCGCCCCGCGCCGAAGTTCGTCCTGTTCTGCGCCTTCACCTTCGACCCCGAGGCCGCGAAGGACATCGACGAGGTGAACTGGCCAGGGGTCACGCTGCTCAAGGCGCAGATGAACACCGACCTGCTGACCGAGGATCTTAAGAAGAAGCGGGCCTCGAACCAGTCCTTCTGGCTGATGGGCCAGCCGGACGTGGAGCTGCGCAAGCGCCCGGACGGGATGTGGGAGGTCGAGGTGAACGGCTTCGACTATTTCGACCCGCGGGACGGCAGCGTGAAATCTGGCGGCAAGAAGCAGATCGCGATGTGGTCGCTGGACGTGGACTACGACAACCGCTCGCTGATGCCGCACCAGGTGTTCTTCCCGATGGCGGATGCGAAGGGCGGCTGGAACCGCCTGCGCAAGACGGTTCGCGCGGAGCTGGACGAGGACCTGTTGGAACAGTTCCACGGCACCGTCTCGCTGCCGTTCGAGGCGGGCGAGAACCGCCGCATCGCGGTCAAGATCGTGGACGACCGCGGTATCGAGTCACTCAAGATCATGCCGCTCGAGGGATAGGCCATGTCCCTTATCATCAACACGCCATTCGAGCGCCCCGCACAGCATTGGATCGAGGGCAAGGGCGGCAAGCTGGAGATCAAGCCCGAGCGGCGCCCGGCGAGCTACGAGGTCTTCGACGCGCGCAACAACACCAAGCGCACCGAGGTGCTGGACCTGGTGAACACGATCCGGGCGCGCGTGGATCAGTGGCGCGCGGATGGCTGGCCCGGTGTCACCATCGTCACCCGCAAGCTGCTGGAGCATTGGCACGACCGCGATGCGCGGCAGTACCCGTTCTACTTCTGCCAGCTGGAGGCCATCGAGACGCTGATCTGGTGGGTCGAGGGGGCCGAGGCCTACAAGCAGGGCATCGCGATCCCAGGCGATGGCGGGCCGTGGGAGCGGCTGTGCAACAAGATGGCCACGGGCGCAGGCAAGACCACGGTGATGGCGATGATCATCGCCTGGCAAGTTCTGAACGCGCTGACCTATCCGAAACGGAACAAGGATTTCAGCCGCGCGGTGTTCATCGTGGCGCCCGGGCTGACGGTGAAGGAACGATTGCAGGTGCTGCTGCCCAGCGAGGGCAGCTACTATGACGAGTTCAACCTGTGCCCGTCCGAGGCCCTGCGCCAGAAGCTGAACCAGGCGGAGGTGCTGATCGAGAACTGGCACACGCTGATGCCGCTGAAGGAAGCGGACCGCTCGGTGGTGAAGAAGGGGCGCGAGTCCGACGAGGCCTTCACCCGACGGGTGCTGGGCAAGCTGGCCGCGCACAAGGACATCATCGTCATCAATGATGAGGCGCACCATGCCTATCGCAAACCGCCCGAGGTGAAGATCAGCAAGAAGGCGGCAGCCGAACAGGGCATCGACCTTGATGAGGCGACCCGTTGGATCGAGGGGCTGGACCGCATCCACAAGACCCGGCGCATCCAGCGCTGTTTCGACCTCTCGGCCACGCCCTTCGCCCCGACAGGGAAGAAGAGCACCGACACGGCGCTGTTCGACTGGATCGTCTCGGATTTCGGGCTGAACGATGCGATCGAGGCCGGGCTGGTGAAGACGCCGCGGGTGGTTGTCCGCGACGATGCCGTCCCGGACGCCAAGACGCTCCGGTCGAAGCTCTACCACATCTACCGCGATCCATCCGTCTCCGAAGACCTGAACCGGACGAAGGCCGAGCCGCACGAGGCGCTGCCGAAGCTGGTCCAGGACGCCTACACGCTGCTCGGCGCCGACTGGCGGGAAACGCGCGCACGCTGGCAGGAGGCCGGGCATCACTCACCGCCCGTCATGCTCACGGTCTGCAACCGCACGGAGACCGCGGCCCGCATAGAGAACTACTTCAACAAGGGCGATGCACACTGGCCCGAGCTGCACGCGCCACAGCGGACGCTCCGGGTCGATTCGAAGGTTCTCGAGAAAGCCGAAATCGGGGAGGCTGCGGCATTAGACAAGGACTACGAGGCGCGTCTGAAGGACATCATCGACGCGGCAGACCTTCCCGAAACGCGCCGCCAGCAGCTCCTTGCCCTTAAGAAGGAAGAACTGCTGCGCGAGATCGTGGACAATGTCGGGAAAAGGGGTGCCGCCGGTCAGGACCTTCAGAATGTCATATCGGTGGCGATGCTGTCGGAGGGATGGGACGCCAAGAATGTGACGCACATAATGGGGCTCCGGGCCTTTACGTCCCAGTTGCTCTGCGAACAGGTCGTCGGACGCGGGTTGCGCCGGGTATCCTACGACACCGACGAGAACGGCCTGTTCCTGCCCGAATACGTCAACGTCTTCGGCGTGCCTCTCTCTATCTCGGAGACCGGCGAAGGCGGTGAGGCGCCGCCACCGCCGAAGCCCACCACGCAGATCGAAGTAGTGCCCGACCGCGCGCATCTGGAGCTTCGCTGGCCGAACGTGCTGCGCGTGGAGACGGTCGTCAAACCGGAGCTCGCCATCGACTGGAACAAGGTCCAGCCGCTCGTGCTCGATCCCGCCAGCACACCGATCAGCGCCGAACTCGCCCCGGCGCTCGGAGGCGCGACGGACATGGGCAAGGTCACCGCGATCGACCTCGAGAAGCTGCCGGACGGCTTCCGTCTGCAGCGCCTCGTATTCCAGGTTGCGCGGAAGGCGTTTGCAGAGCTGAGCCATGGGTTCACCGGCACCCACGAGTATCTGGCGGCGCAACTCGTCAGGATCGTCGACGCGTTCCTCAACTCGGACCGCCTCGACATCCCGTCGCTCTTTCACTCCGATCCGCTTCGGCGGCGTATACTCATCGCGCTCAACATCGATCTCGTGGTCCAGCATGTGCTGAGCAACGTGACCCAGCAGAACACGGAACGTCTGACGCCGGTGTTCGACGAGGAAAACCCGATCGGTGCAACTGGGTTGATGCGCACCTGGCACACGACCAAGCCGTGCTTCCCGACGACCAAGTCGCACATCAGCCATCTGGTGGGAGATTCTGCCTGGGAAGGCCACGCGGCCAATGTCTTCGAGAAGCGCGATGACATTCTATCATACGCCAAGAACGATCACTTGGGCTTTCAGATCTACTACATGTGGGCGGGCTCCCGGCGGCGATACGTCCCGGATTTCCTGGTCCGTCTCGCTGGCGGCACGATCCTCGCACTCGAGATCAAGGGCACCGACAGCCCTCAGAACAAGGCCAAGCGGGACGCGCTGAATGAATGGGTGAAGGCGATCAACGCAGCAGGCGGTTTCGGACGCTGGGCTTGGGATGTCGCGTTCAAGCCGGGTGAGGTGCAGGACATCATCACGAGGCACGCTGCCGTCGCCGAGCCTGCAGAATAGAGCTGGCGTTTCGGCCAGAGCGCGACAGAGTTGTTCGATCCCGGTTCCATCTCGATAGCGCCACTGGCATCGAAGTGTTCATGTCAGCCTTCAATTTTTTCCCTGAATTTCGGAAGGTTGCAGGCTCTACACCGAAATCGAGCAGTCGAGAGGCCCGGAGAATATCCGCCCTGAGAGACCGCTTCGGAGCCCGTTGGCGCAGAGGCCAGTGCTCAGCCCGTCCTGCATAACCCTCGAAAACAACGGAAAAATCCGGCCGCAGCCGGATCGGGAGAACGCTTTCGCGAGGGCAGATGGCGGAGCGGGAGGGATTCGAACCCTCGAGACGGTTTCCCGCCTACACACTTTCCAGGCGTGCGCCTTCGACCGCTCGGCCACCGCTCCGACGCCGGGGTGATAGCCTGCGCAGCGCGCCCTGCACAAGTCCGCGGGAATACGCCCCCCAAAGTTAGAGGGCTGCGGGCGCGGTTGCACCAAGCGTCTGACGGCCGCGACTTCGCGTTCCGGGGAAAGCGGTGTCTTACTACCTCTGCGACCTCGATGACGGGCACGGACCAGCTCTTCAGGACGGCAACCCGGACCGGCAACGCGGCGACCCGACGGTCGAAGTCTTGCGCGCCCAGCCGCTGGCCGAAAGGGTTGGGGCGGCGCATCCCGGTTGCGACCCGGAGCGCCCCAGCGCGTTGGTGGACGCGTTGCTCCGGGACGGCCGGAGGCGCGAGGCCCTGCCTCAGGTGGCCGCGCCGATGCAGGGGCCCAAGGTCGGCCCCGGACGGGCGCATGCCGCGGGCCGGACTGGCGGCGCATCTTGCCTGCGAGGTCAAAGCCAAGCCCCCGGTGCACCGGGACAAGCGCGGCAGTGGCCCGGGCTGTGGCGGCAAAGGCCGCGGGCGGGGCCTGCGGCGCAGCGCGACGCGCGGCCGTGGGCGACGCCGGCGGTCGCCGCCGATCTTCCGAGAGGGTTCGGGTTGCGAGACCTCGGCCCGATGGCCGAGATCGAGGCGCAACCTTGGCCCCGGCGGGGCCGCCCGAGCCCGCCGAGAGATGGGCGGAACGCCAGATCCATGGAGGGACAGAGAGAGGCGGAGAAGACCAGGGCTGCGATCGGGCCGGTCGAGAAGCAGGCGGATGGTGATCCTTCCGCGAGATGCTGGCCGAGGCCGTGCCGGACGGCGATGGGCGCGGGCAGGATGTCGAACGGCTGGGGCAGCCGGCTCTGCGCCAAGATCGACGGGCGGGTGACCGCGCTGCCCTCCCGACCACCCGGAGGGCGCGCGGCGATCGCCGGTGCCTTCGGACCGGTGCCGTGCCATCGCCCGCCCACGGCTCGACGCCAGCGGCGCCAAGCCGCCGAGGGGTCTCAAGCGTCATGCGGTGGCCTCGTTGCGCGCGTTGACGGGGGGCGAGGGGGCACGGAAATGCGCCGCATCCATCCGCGGCAGCGGATCGGCGATGCGGACGGGGGCGAAATCCATCTGGCCGAGCACGTCGCGGGCAAGGTCGATGCCGGGGGCGATCTCGATCAGCTCAAGCCCGTCGGCGGCAACGCGGAACACCGCGCGCTCGGTGACGATCAGCGCCTCCTGGCCGCGGCGGGCCACGCCCTCGGCCAGACGGTAGGTGACCGACTGCACGGCCGGCACGAACTTCCTCACCCGTCCCTCGTTCGCGATCGTCAGCCGGCCGTCGCCCGCCTCGGCCCTCAGCCCGCCGGTGGTGAACGTGCCCGCAAGCACGATGCGCCGGGCGTTGTGCGCGATGTCGATGAAGCCGCCCGCCCCGGGGCAGGCCGCCCCGAAGCGCGAGACGTTCACGCAGCCCGCCGCGTCGACCTCGGCGAAGGACAGCGCGGCGAAGCGGCAGAGCCCGCCGTCGATGGCGTCGAACTGCGTGACCCCGTCCAGCAGCGCGTCGGGGTTGAGGTTGGCCGAGAACTGCCAGCCCGGCATGACGATGCCGCCATAGGCGCCGTGTTCGGTGGTGGCGGGGTAGTCGGCCAGGCGGCCGTCGTCGAAACGGCCCGTCTCGGCCATGACCAGCGGCACGTCGGTTGCTGCACCGAAGCCGTAGATCGCCAGCTCCCCGGGGCGCACCTCGGCTGCGACGCGGTTGGCGATGATCCGGTCCACCGAGAAGGGCGGCGCCTTCAGCGCGGCCAGCGGCAGGCGACGGCCCGAGAAATAGGCGGGCTCGTAGGCCACATCGGTGGTCATCATCATGTCGGGATCGACGACGACGGCATCGACGCAGACGCCCGGCAGGCGCACCGCGGTGGCCGGGCGGCTCGCCTCGGGCAGGATCCGGCGCACCTGGGCGATCACCCGGCCGCCCGAGGCCCGCGCGGCCAGCGCGAGCGCGATCGAGGAGGAGATGAGCGGTTCGTCCTCCCACGACAGGTTGCCGGCGGCGTCGGCGCTGGCGGCGCGGATGATCGCCACGTCGATGGGCCAGGTGGGGTAGAAGAGGAACTGCTCGCCGTCGATCTCGATCAGCCGGATCAGATCGTCGGTGGCGCGCGCCGTGAACCTGCCGCCGCCATGGCGCGGATCGGCGTAGGTGCCGAGGCCCACGCGGGTGATGTAGCCCGGGCTCTTGCGGGCGACCTCGCGCAGCCAGTGCATCGCGGCGCCGATCGGCCAGGACCAGGCCTCGATGCGGTTCTCGCGGATCAGCCGCATCAGCTCGGGGCGCCGGCCGGTGGCGGGATCGACCGGGTTGATGAACGATCCCGAGACGATCCGCTTCATCAGACCTTCGCGGGCGACGTGGTCCATTCCCTTGATGCCCATGGCGTCGCCGGTGCCGCAGGGAAAGTAGAAGGTCAGGTCGCGCGGCGCCCCGGTGGCGGCGAAGCGCGACCCCAACGCGGCCAGAACCGCATCGGGCGTGATCCAGCCGATCACGCCGACCGAGGCCACGGTGGCGCCGTCGGGAATGTCGGCGACGGCGGCGGCGGCATCGACGATCTTGCTCATGCTTTCCTCGCGAAACGGGCAAGCGTCGCCTGCGAGGCCGGGCTTTCGGCGTCGGCGGCAAAGACGCGGCAGGCTTCGGCATCCTGCCGCTCGGCATCGGCCAGGACGAAGGGCTCGAAATAGCGCTTGGTCGAGCGCACGGCATGGGCGGGCAGGGCCGCCAGCCGCGCGGCGAGCGCGGCCGCCTCGGCCAGCGCCTGCCCGTCCTCGGCCAGCGCATCGGCCAGGCCCAGCCGCAGCGCCTCGGCCCCGTCCAGCGGCGCGATCCCCCAGGTCAGGAGCCGCGCGCGCACCGGTCCCACCCGCGCCATCAGCGCTTGCAGCCCCCAGGGCGGCAGCCAGCCGTTCGGCACCTCGGGCAGGTGCCAGCGCGCGCTGCGCGCGCTGACCACCACGTCGCAGGCCAGCGCGAGGATCATGCCGCCGCCCAGCGCGTGGCCCTCGACCGCCGCCACCACCGGCAGCGGCAGCATCCCGATGCGGCGGGCCAGGCGGGCGGCCTCGGCCTCGTGGGCGCACATCGCGGGCACGTCCATGCCGCCCAGTTCCTTGAGGTCGCTGCCCGCGCAGAAGGCGGGCGGCGCCCCCGCCAGCACCACCGCCCGGCAGCCGGGGTCGCCGGCCAGGCGCTCGAACGCCGCCGCCAGCGCCGCGGTGCCCGCCGCGCCCAGCGCGTTGCGCCGCTCGGGCCGGTTGAGCGTGAGCGTCGCGACGCCCTGCGCGCGGTCCTCGGTCAGGATCCCCGGGCTCATCTCTCCTCCGTCAGTCAAGCCGCGCCCCATCGCGGTTGAGCACCGCGCGCAGATCCTCGCCCCGGATCGCCCCGGGTGCGATCCCCTCGCGCAGCGCCAGCCGCGCGGCATGCCCCACGGCATGGCCATAGGCAAAGCACTGCGCCGTCACCCGCGCCGAGGCGACGGCCTCGTGCTCGGCCGACAGGCAGCGCCCCGCGACCAGAAGCCCCGCGCCGCGCACGGGCACGAAACACCCGAAGGGCACTTCGTAGACGTCGTCGATCAGCCAGTGCACCTTCGGCTTCTCGCCGGCATGAAGCTCGATCGGCCAGGGCGAGCGGGCGATGCCGTCGGCCCGCTTGGCGCCGGCCACGACATCGGCATTCGCCAGCCGGGCGCGTCCCGCAACCTGACGGGTCTGGCGCACGCCCACCTGCACCGCCATGTCGTTGACGAAGGCATCGGCGCAGCCGGCGAGATGGTCGCGGAAGAAGCGGGCGTATTCGCGCGCCTGGCGGCGCCCCTCGATCTCGGCCTCGGCGAAGTCGCGCCAGGAGAGCGGGTTCAGCTCGCGCCCGTCGGCGCCCACGACCCTGGTGCAGTTGCACAAAAGCTCGCCCGGCCGCGTGGTGGGGAACAGCCAGATCTTCGACCGCGGCAGCCGGTAGCGGCCCGCGGCGTTGGCCGCGGCGATCATCTCCGAGACCGCGGCGGGCATGATCGTGTCCTCGCCATAGGCGGCGCGGAAGGCGGCCAGGTCCACCCCCATCAGGCGGAAGATCATGGTGGGGTTCTGCACGCGGCCGTTGTCGCCGATGAAACTGGGCAGCCCGGCCATGGCCACGAGGTCGGCGTCGCCCGAGGCATCGACACTCAGCCGCGCGCGGACGCGCAGCGGGCCCTCCTTGGTCCAGACTTCGGCCCCCTCGACCGCCTCGGCCCCCTCCAGCAGGACGCGGGTGGCGACTGCGTGATAGATCACGCTCACCCCGGCGTCGCGCAGCAGGTCGTCGGCGGTTTCGCGCCAGACGACCGGATCGTGCACACGGGTGAAGGTCTTGCCGTAACGCACCGGATCGGCCAGTCCGCCGCGGGCCTCGAGCGCGCGGACGAACTCCTCGGCAAATCCCCAGACGACCTGCTCGGGCCGGTTGGCGCGGCCCTCGCTGGCCAGATAGAGGCCGCAGACCGTGCCCGAATGCCCCGCCACCGCGCCGCCGCCGCAGAAGCCGTGGCGCTCGACCAGCACCACGGCGAGCCCGCCGCGCGCCGCGGTCACGGCGGTGGCAACGCCCGCGGCGCCGCCGCCCACCACCAGCAGATCGCAGGACAGATCGGGCAGGGTTCGATGATCGCGTGCGACGATGGACATGGCCACCTCCGGGCGCATTGTGCCCACATCTAATATGTCAGTCGCTGATCTCCTGGATACCTGTTGCGGATTCGGTCTGTCAACCTATGTCCGCCCGGAGGACCAATGCCGGATGGGCCAGCGCCGTGAACGACGCATGGGATCGGATCGAAAGCCGCGATGGGGCAGGGCCGTCGTCGGCCGCAGCCCCGGGCGGCGGCGACGAGCGGATGCTGTCCGAGCTGGCCTATGAGACGATCGAGTCGATGATCGTCACCGGTCGCCTGGCCCCGAACCAGCTGCTGTCGGAAAGCGAACTGGCGCGCCGTCTCGGCTGCGGCCGGACGCCCGTGCGCGAAGCCCTGCAGCGACTGAGCCATGAGGGGCATGTGCAGGTGTTGCCGCGCCGGGGGATCCTTGTCGCGCCGTTCGACGTGACCCAGCAGTTCGCGCTGCTCGAGGCGCGCCGGCCGCTCGAGGAGCTGATGGTGCGGCTGGCGGTCCGGCGGGCCAGCCCAGCCCAGCGGCAGGCCATGCTCGCGGCGGCGCGCGATTTCGAGGCGGCGGTGGCCTCGGGCGACCTCGATCGCTACATCCGCTGCAACCGTCATGCATCGCGCCTCGAGGCCGAGGCAACGGGCAATCCGATCCTGTTGCGGCAGATGGGCATGATCCACGGCATGGCGCGCCGATACTGGTATGGCCAGATCGCCGCGCCCGACCTGCTTGCTGCGGCCGCGACATGCCACTGCACCGTCCTGCGCGCCATCGCAGCCGGCGACGAGGACGCCGCGGCGCGGGCGGCGCATGACCTGATCGACTTTCTGGCCGATGTCGCGCGCCGCGCCCTCGAGCGCCACCTGCCGGTCGCCGCCGATGCCCGGAAGGCCGGGTGAGCGGGTGATCGCGGTCGGGCTGTCGTTCGGGCTGTCGTTCGGGCCGTCGTTCGCGACGCGCTGCCGGCATGTGGGTGCGCCGCGCTGCAAGCCTTTGCCGAAACAGGTCATGACGGCGGCCGGCGTCGGCGTGACGGCCTGCGCGGCGGTCTCCGCAGAGGCCGAAGACGCCCATGCCGGCCGTCGCGTCGACCCCTGGGCCAGAGGGTGCGCCGGCCCGAGGGTGCGCCGTGCTCGGACCCCGAAGTGCCGTCGGCGACATCGGCGTGATCCGGGTCCGGCCGCCGAGGCATGCCGCGTTCCTGCTCCGGCAGGCCCTCGGTGGCGATCCAGGGGCTGACCAAGGGCGACCGGTTGGTGATCCGGTGCACGGCGGCGTGCGGCGGCAGCGCCTCGCGACCGCGGCTGCGGTCGATGCGGATCGCATCGACGCAGGCCGAGCCCTCCCGGCTGAGCTTCAAGCCGAAGTCGTCGGTGCCGAGCAACCCGATCAGGGGTCGGGCGGAGAAGCCCGTCCTGACGTCGGATCCGGCGTCCAGCGCCGCGGCGGCCTTGCCGACGGTGGCCTTGATGCCCGCGCCTGCGATGGCCCACGGCACGGCCGGGGTATGGACCGAAGGCCGGTCGGTGCCGAGGGCGGTGGGGTCGGCCCCCGAGGCGGGCACCGGCGACGGGGGCGGGTTTCAGCCGGTGAGCGCTGCCGGTTCGGGCCCACCGGCGAGGGATGCCGCCCGGGCTGCCTGCGCTGCCCCCGCCCGCGCGACGGATCGCCCGCGGTGCGCCACCGCGAAGGCCGACGGCGCCCTGGCGACGCGCCAAGGCCGCCGCCACCGGCGCTTGCGCGGCGCTGTCCGGGGCCGCGATCCTGTCGCGTCCGCGCCGCCCGAGCTGCCGCCGCCGTCACCCCGCGCCGCAGGAACGCCAGGGCCCGGTGGCCCGGCGCGGCCGGGGACGTCGCGCGCACCTTCGGCCGGACCGTCCGGCGAGGGTGGCCATGGGCCGGCCCGCCCCCGGTCCGGGCGCGGCACCGAACGCCGTCACCGCCGCAGCCGCGTCGAAACCCCGAGGCACCGCGGCCGGCGCCCCGTGAAACGGGGGTTTCGGCCGCAACGTCGCCGGGTTCGGGCTTGGCATCGCCGTCCTCACTTGCCTCAGCGCCTCGATCCCCGGTCGCCGAAGCCGCGGGGTGGCCTTGTCCGGAGAGGCGGACAGCCGTTCACCCCCCGACCTGTGCAACAGGGCCTCCTCCACGCGATCGGGAAAGAAGGCAGCGCACGGGTATGGCGCGTGGCCGGCGGAACGCCCTTGCAAGCGAGGGCGGCATGGCCGCAGCCGCCGCGACAGGTGCCTCGGCACCGGCGGGGTCCGCCGTCGTCAGGGTCTGGCGATGTCGATCCGAAATCGTTCAGGCGTTGCGCCGCTCCAGCGCCTGCCCGTCGGTCAGCCGCATCGGGCCAGCGCCCCCCCGGGCCTCGAGCGCCAGGATCACGCGGTGCACGGTGCCTCCGGTGTCCGTGACGTCGTCCTCGACCGCGGCCAGCATCAGCGGCGCGTCGAGGCCACGGACCCGTCCGAGCCGCACCTCGCGCCCCGCCGCCTCGGCCAGAGCATGATCGAGGAGGGGATGGCCGACGCCGAGAAGGCGGGTCAGCCTTTCAGCCTCGGGCAGCGCACGGTCGAAGACAAGCCCGTCGTAGCGGGGCCTGAGGTCGGGGCTGCGCTTCAGGGCCTCCGGGGTTGCCACCGACAGCCCATCCGGGCCCCGCGTCACGCGCCGCTCCAGAAGCGCCATCGCGTTGCGGAAGAAGGGCTCGAGCGCGGGCAGATCGAGCCGCGGCAGGCTGCCCCCGATGGCCCCGAAATCGAAACGGGCAACATTGCCCAGCATGGCCCGCACCGTCTCGACCGCGTCCCGACCGCCGAAGGTGGCGGTCTGGGCATTGAACCAGTCGTCCAGCCGTTCGCCCGCGGCCGCGGGCTGCGCGTTGCCCTCGGCGAACAGCGCGTCGAAGAAGCGCCCCCCCTGCATGCCGATGACCAGTTGCGCGATGTCCTCGGCCTCGTCCATGGTGGCCGAAAGTGCTGCCTGAATGCGAGCAAGCTTGGCCTCGAGCAGCGTCCAGATGCGCGCCTCGACCGTGGCGGGATTGCGCAACAGGAACACCTGCACCGCGCGCGTCTGGCCGTAGCGGTTGAGCCGGCCCACCCGCTGGTGCAGCCGCATCGGGTTCCAAGGCAGGTCCACATGCACGAGCGTTGCGCACCGCGCCTGCAGGTCGATGCCTTCGCCCCCCGCCTCGGTCGAGACGAGAAAGCGCGTGCGGCCGGCGTTGAACGCCTCGGCCGCGGCATCCCGGTTCAGGCGGCGCAGCCGCAGGGTGCCGTCGGGGTCCGCCACCTCCAGCCGCTCGTCGCCGTTGATGAACCCGGCACAGCCCCGGCCGAACCGGGCCTCGAGCGCAGCGATCACCTGCGCCTGCGTCGCCTTGTATTCGGTGAAGAGAAGCAGCGGCTCGTCCGCGG
>CALJZN010000075.1 GCA_937983405.1 uncultured Paracoccaceae bacterium | reverse complement strand
GCTAGCCCGCCGCCGGCGCCCGCCGCCGCCGCCGCGCCGGCCTCGACCCTGCGGCGGCCCTATCTCCAGGTCGGCATCTTCAGCATCGAGGCCAACGCCGACCGCAGCGCCCGGGCCATGCGCGATGCCGGGCTGACCGCTGCCGTCCGGCAAGAGACGAGCCAGGGCAAGATCTTCTGGCGCGTCGTCGTCGGCCCGGCCGCGACCGAGGCCGAGCGCGACGCCCTGCTGCGCCGCATCCGCGCGCTGGGCTATGCCGACGCCTATCCCGTGACCCGCTGACCCCGGCCCCGCCGCTGCACGAAAGGATCCGGCCCGCATGCGACTGCCCGCCCCCCTTCGCCGCCTCGCGCTTGCCGCCGCCGCCGCGCTTGCCGCCGCCCTGCCCGCGGCGGGCTTCGAGACCCGCGCCACCGCGGCCTATGTGCTCGACTACACCACCGGCACCGTTCTGCTGGACAAGGACGGCAGCAAACCGGTGCCGCCGGCCTCGATGTCGAAGCTGATGACGCTGATGATGCTGTTCGAGGCGATCGCCGACGGCCGGGTGACGATGGACACGCCGTTTGCCGTGTCGGCCCGCGCCAAGGCGATGGGCGGCTCGACGATGTTCCTGAACGAACGCGACCGGCCGACGGCGCGCGAGCTGATCATGGGGATCATCGTCAACTCGGGCAACGACGCAAGCGTGGTGGTGGCCGAGGGGCTGGCCGGGACCGAGGCGGCCTTCGGCCGGCAGATGACGCAGCGCGCCCAGGCGCTGGGGATGACGGGCACCAACCTCGTCAACGCCTCGGGCTGGCCGCACCCCGAGCACCGGATGTCGATGCGCGACCTCGTGGTGCTGACCGAGCACATGATCCGGGATTTCCCCGAGCTCTACGCGCTGTTCAAGGAAACCGAATACGACTACAAGAACCGCTCGCCGCAGAACCGCTTCAACCGCAACCCGCTCCTGCGGCTCGACATCGGCGCCGACGGGCTCAAGACCGGCCACACCAGCGAGGCGGGCTTCGGACTTGTCGGCTCGGCCGTGCAGGGCAGCCGCCGGGTGATCTTTGCCATCACCGGGCTCGCGTCGGATCGCGAACGCGCCGAGGAGGCCGAGCGCATCGTCAACTGGGCCTTCCGGCAGTTCGTCGAGCGGCAGCTGGCCCCCGCCGGCACGCCGGTGGCCCAGGCCCCGGTGTGGCTGGGGGCCGAGCGCAGCGTGGGCCTCGTCGGGGACGGGGCCATCCGCATCGTCGTGCCGGCGCTGGCGCAGGACGGGGTTGCGGCGCGGGTGGTCCTGCGCGGGCCCGTCGAGGCGCCCGTGGCGCGGGGCCAGCGGCTGGCCGATCTCGTGATCAGCGTGCCCGAGCTTGCCGAGCGCCGCATCCCGCTCTATGCGGAAAGCGACGTGGCGCGCGGGGGCCTTCTGGTGCGCCTCGAGGCGGCGGCGCGGGTGCTGTGGAGCCGCTGGGCCGGGCCGGCCCTGGGCCTTTAGGCATGGTCGCGGCGCCGCAGGCCCGCTTCGTCACCTTCGAGGGGATCGACGGCGCCGGGAAATCGACCCAGGCGCGGCATCTCGCCGAGGCGCTGCGCGCCGCCGGGCACGAGGTGGTGCTGACGCGCGAGCCCGGCGGCTCGCCCGGGGCCGAGGAGATCCGGCGGCTCCTCGTCTCGGGCGCACCGGGGCGCTGGTCGGCCGAGACCGAATGCCTGCTGTTCACCGCCGCCCGGCGCGACCACTGGGAGCGCACCATCGCCCCCGCCCTGGCCCGCGGCGCCTGGGTCGTCTGCGACCGCTTTGCCGACAGCACCCGCGTCTATCAGGGCGCGGCGCAGCCCGGGCTGCGCGCGGTCGTGGACCGGCTGCATGCCGAGTTCATCGGGCGCGAACCGGATGTGACGGTCGTCATCGACATGGACCCGGCGGAAGCGCTGGCGCGCGGGCTGGCCCGCGCCTCGGGGGAGAACCGGTTCGAGGAGCGGGGCCTTGCCTTCCAGGAGCGGCTGCGCACAGGCTTCCGGGCGCTGGCGGCCGAGTTCCCGGCCCGCATCCGGCTGGTGGACGGCGCCCGACCGGCGGCCGAGGTCGCAGCAGCGGTCCGCGCCCTGATGCCGCTGCCGTGAGCGCCGAGCTGCCCGAACCCGACCGGGCCGAGGGCGTGCCCCACCCCCGCCACACCGCGGCGCTCTACGGGCAGGCGGCGGCCGAGGCGACCTTCCTTGCCGCCCATGCCAGCGGGCGGCTGCATCACGGCTGGCTGCTCACGGGCCCGCGCGGGGTGGGCAAGGCGACCCTCGCCTGGCGCATCGCCCGCTTCCTGCTGGCCGCCCCCGAGGGCGGGGGCGGCGGCCTGTTCGGCGCCGCCCTGCCCCCGGCGACGCTGGACGTGCCGCCCGACCATCCCGTGGCCCGCCGCGTCGCCGCGCTCTCCGAGCCGCGGCTGAAGCTGATCCGCCGCTCGCCCGACGACCGCGGCGAGCGGCTGCGCAGCGTGATCGCCGCCGAGGATGTGCGCGACCTCGCGCGCTTTTTCGGGCTTTCGGCCGCCGATGGCGGGCGGCGCGCGGTGATCGTGGATGCCGCCGACGAGATGAACGCCACGGCGGCCAATGCGCTTCTGAAGCTGCTCGAGGAGCCGCCGCGCGGCGCCGTGCTGCTGCTGGTCGGCCACCAGCCCGCGGCGCTTCTGCCGACGATCCGCTCGCGCTGCCGCGTGCTGCGCTGCGCCCCCCTCGCCCCCGACGACCTTGTCCGCGCGCTGGCCGGCGCCGGGCTTGCGGTGCCGGCGGGCGCGGCCCCGGCGCTGGCCGAGCTTGCGGGCGGTTCGGCCGGGGCCGCCGCGGCGCTGATCGCGGCCGACGGCCTGGCGCTTTATGCCCGGCTTGTCGAGCTGCTTGCGACCCTGCCGCGGCTCGACCGGGCGCGGGCCGTCGCGCTTGCCGAAACCGTCGCGGGGCGCGGGGCCGAGGCGCGCTTCGACCTCGTCCTGCGGCTGGCCGAGACGGCGCTCGCCCGGCTTGCCCGCGCCGGGGTCGCGGGCCCGCCCGCGGCCGAGGCCGCGCCGGGCGAGGCGGCGCTGCTGGCCCGGCTGGCCCCGGACGCGGCCGCCGCGCGCGGCTGGGCCGAGGCGCAGCAGCGGCTCGGCGCGCGGGCCCGGCAGGGGCGGGCCGTCAATCTTGACCCCGCCGCACTTCTGCTCGATATGCTCTTGCAACTGAACCAGGCGGCGGCGCGGCTCGCCCCGCGATGAGCCGATCCGATGCGAGATTCCCCTCTTCCCCCTCCGGTGCTGGTGGACAGCCACTGCCACCTCGACTTTCCCGAGCTTGCCGGCGAGTTGCCCGAGGTCGTCGCGCGCGCCGCGGCGGCGGGGGTGACGCGCATGCTCACGGTCTGCACGCGGCTGCGGCAGGAGCCCGCCGTGCGCGCCATCGCCGAGGCCTTTCCGGGCGTCGTCTATGCCGCCGGCACCCACCCGATGAGCGCGGCCGAGGAACCCATGGCGCAGCCCGAGGCGCTCGAGGCGCTGGCCCGGCACCCGAAGTTCGTGGGCATCGGCGAAAGCGGGCTCGATTATCACTACACCCCCGAAAGCCGGGCCGCGCAGCAGGAAAGCCTGCGGGTGCACATCGAGGCCGCGCGTCGGACGGGCCTGCCGCTGATCGTCCACGCCCGCGACGCCGATGCCGACATGGCCCGCATCCTGCGCGAGGAACATGCGGCGGGCGCCTTCGCCGGCGTGATGCACTGCTATTCCTCGGGCCCCGCGCTGGCCGAAACCGCGCTTTCCCTGGGCTTCTACCTCTCGATGTCGGGCATCGCGGCCTTCCCGAAGTCGGACGCGCTGCGGGCGATCTTCGCCGCCGCCCCGGTCACGCGCATCCTGGTCGAGACCGATGCCCCCTATCTCGCCCCGCCGCCGCACCGCGGCCGGCGCAACGAACCGGCCTTCGTCGCCCATACCGCCCGGGCCGGCGCGGCGCTGTTCGGCATGGACCTGGCGGCCTTTGCCGCGCAGACCACGGCCAATTTCGACCGGCTCTTCGCCAAGGCCGCCGCCGCGGCGCGGGCCGCCTGATGGCGCGGCTGCACTTCCGCATCCTCGGCTGCGGCTCGTCCGGCGGGGTGCCGCGGCTGGGCGGGCACTGGGGCGCCTGCGACCCCGCCAACCCGAAGAACCGCCGCACCCGCTGCTCGCTGCTGGTGACGCGCGAGGACGATGAAGGCAGGCTGACCCGCGTGCTGATCGACACCTCGCCCGACATGCGCCAGCAGCTCCTCGATGCGGGGGTGGGCGAGCTTGACGGCGTGGTCTACACCCATGCCCATGCCGACCATGTGCACGGGCTGGACGACCTGCGCCAGATCGTCTTCAACATGCGCCGCCGCCTGCCCGTCTGGGCTGACGGCCCGACGCAGGATGCGCTGCTGGCCCGCTTCGGCTATGCCTTCGTGCAGCCCGAGGGCTCGCCCTATCCGCCCATCCTCGATCTGCACGCGATCCGCGGCGAGATCGAGGTCGCGGGCGCCGGGGGCAGCGTGCGCCTTCTGCCCTTTCGCGTCGGCCACGGCCCGACGCCTGCGCTGGGCTTCCGCATCGGCGGGCTGGCCTATCTGCCCGACGCGGTCGAGATCGGCGAGGAGGTGTGGCCGCTGCTTCAGGGCCTCGACGTCTGGGTGCTGGACGCGCTGCGCCGCACCCCGCACCCGACCCATGCCCATCTTGCCCTCGCGCTCGACTGGATCGCCCGGGCGCGGCCCGCGCGCGCGATCCTGACCAACATGCACATCGATCTCGACCATGACACGGTCGCCGCCGAGACGCCCGCCCATGTCGAGCCCGCCCATGACGGGATGACCCTGACGCTGCCGGCCTGAGCGGGGGGGCGGGCGGTGCAGGCGCTGCTCGAGGTCATCCTGCCGGTCTTTCTTGTGATCGGCTTCGGCTATGTCGCGGTCTGGCGCGGCTGGTTCGGCCCGGCCGGGGTGGACGGGCTGATGGCCTACACCCAGGGCTTCGCCATCCCCTGCCTGCTGTTCCGCGCGATGGTCGAGATCGACCTCGCGGCCTTCCAGCCGCGGCTGCTGGCGGCCTTCTACGGCGGCGCGCTGATCGCGTTCGCCGCGGGGCTGCTGGGCGCGCGGCGTCTGTTCCGCCGCCCGTGGGAGGATGCGGTGGCGGTGGGCTTCCTGTGCCTGTTCTCGAACTCGGTGATGCTCGGGCTTGCCATCACCGAACGCGCCTACGGGGCCGCGGCGCTGGCGGGCAACTTCGCCATCGTCGCCCTGCACGCGCCGGTCTGCTACCTCGTCGGGCTGACGGCGATGGAGGTGGTGCGCGGCCGCCGCGCCGGGGCCGGGGCGCTCGGCCCGCGCATCCTGCGCGCGGTGGTGCGCAACGCGCTGGTCGTTGCCATCGCGGCGGGGCTGGCCTTCAACCTCTCGGGGGCGGCGCTGCCCGGGGTGGTCGCCGACGCGCTGGGGCTCGTCGCGCGCAGTGCCATTCCCGCGGCGCTGTTCGGCCTGGGCGGCGTGCTTTACCGCTACCGCCCCGAGGGCGACATGCGGCTGATCCTCTACGTCTGCGCGGTCTCGCTGCTGCTGCACCCCGCGCTGGTCTGGAGCTTCGGCACCGCGCTGGCGCTGCCCGAGGCGGCCTTCCGCTCGGCCGTGGTGACGGCGGCGATGGCGCCGGGCGTCAACGGCTACATCTTTGCCGATCTCTACGGCGCGGCCCGCCGGGTCGCGGCGGCGTCGGTACTGCTGGCCACCGCCGGGTCGATCGTCACGGCCTGGGTCTGGCTCGGCCTGCTCGGTCCGTGACGGCCCCGGGCCTAGTGCGCCTCGGCCGCGTCGGCGGCAAGGATGTAGCGCTTGTCGCAGTAGGGGCAGTCGATCCAGCCGACATCGAGCGGGATCGACAGCCAGACCCGCGGATGGCCCAGAGCGCCCTGCCCGCCGTCGCAGGCGACGCGGGTGGTGTGGACGACCTCGGTTTCCGGGGCGTCGTGGACAGGACGTGTCGCGCCGTGCATCGCACCCTCCGGGCCTTGCACCGTTGTCGCGATCATAGAGATCGGGGCGGATGCCGCAAGCCCGCAAGGCCCGGGTCAGGCCGTCGCGGCCAGAAGCGCGGCATGGCGGGCCGAATAGGCGGCGCGCACCTCGGCAGGGGGGCTGGGTCGGATCGCCAGCCCCGCCACCAGCGCCATCGGGGGCCGGCCGAAGAACCGGTCGGCCTCGGCCGCCGCAAAGCCCGCGATCTGCGTCGCCTCGAGCCAGGCCGAGATCCGGTCGGCCCGCTTGATCGCCTGCTTCACCGCCGCCGGCAGATCGGCCGGCAGGCCGAAGCGCAGCCGGATCGCCGCGGCCAGCCGCGCGTCGAGAAGCGCATAGCCCGGCCCCACCGCGGCCTTCACCGGGCTGATCATGTCGCCGATGACATATTCGGGCGCATCGTGCAAAAGCGCCGCCAGCCGCCAGCAGGGTGCCGCCGTCGGGTTGGCGCGGCCGTAGAGCTCCTCTACCAGCAGCGAATGCTGGGCCACCGAATAGGGCCAGTCGCCCAGCGTCTGCCCGTTCCAGCGCGCGACGAAGGCAAGGCCATGGGCGATGTCCTCGATCTCGATATCCACCGGCGTCGGGTCGAGCAGATCGAGCCTGCGGCCCGAGAGCATGCGCTGCCAGGCGCGGGGTTGACGGGTCATGGCGCGGGTCCGTCCTGCGGGCGGATCATGTGCAAGCTGTCGCGGCCTTCGCGGCCCCCGACGGACAAGGGATAGTCTGTCCGGGACGAACAGAAAAGGCGCAAGCCTGCGCCGCGGCTGCATTGCCGACCCCCGCCGCCGCTGCTATCTCCGGCGCAATCCGTGGTGCAAGGAGACTGCCCGTGCCCGACTATGTCGTGAAGGATCTGGCGCTCGCCGATTTCGGCCGCAAGGAACTGACGATCGCCGAAACCGAGATGCCCGGCCTGATGGCCCTGCGCGAGGAGTTCGGGCAGAGCAAGCCGCTGAAGGGCGCGCGGATCGCGGGCTCGCTGCACATGACGATCCAGACCGGCGTGCTGATCGAGACGCTGGTCGCGCTCGGGGCGTCGGTGCGCTGGGCCTCGTGCAACATCTTCTCCACCCAGGACCACGCCGCCGCCGCCATCGCCGCGGCCGGCGTGCCGGTGTTCGCGGTCAAGGGCGAAAGCCTGCGCGACTACTGGGAGTATACCGACCGCATCTTCCAGTTCCCCGAGGGCACGGCAAACATGATCCTCGACGACGGCGGGGATGCCACGCTCTATGTGCTTCTGGGCGCGCGGGTCGAGGAGGGCGAGACCGACCTGATCGCCAGCCCCGGGAGCGAGGAGGAGGAATACCTCTTTGCCCAGATCCGGAAGCGCTTGGCCGAGACCCCCGGCTGGTTCGTCCGCCAGCGCCGGGCCATCCGCGGCGTGTCGGAGGAAACCACCACGGGCGTCGCGCGGCTGTATCGCATGATGGAGAAGGGGCATCTGCCCTTCCCGGCGATCAACGTCAACGACAGCGTCACCAAGTCGAAGTTCGACAAC
>CALJZN010000074.1 GCA_937983405.1 uncultured Paracoccaceae bacterium | reverse complement strand
GGGTCCGGTCGGCCTCGGGGGCGGGGGCGGCGAAATAGTCGAAGACCCAGCGGCGCCGGGCGGCCTCGCCCCGTTCGGGGTGGTCCCAGGCCAGAAGGTCGGCGGCCAGCCGTTCGACGTTGCAGCGCCGGTCGGCCATGATCACGGCGCGGCGCAGGGCGGTGGCGGCCTCGTCGCCCTCGGCGCGCAGGACGCGCTGGAAGCGCAGGTGCGACATCACCGGTTCCGCCCCGCCCAGCCGGCGGGCGAGCGTCTCGGCCGCATCCTCGCGCAGCTCGGCCAGAACCTGCGCGAGGCGGATCAGCACCCCGGCCTGCACCGGGCCAAGACGCAGATCGCGGGCCAGATCCTGCACCGCCGGTTCCGCCAGCACCCCCAGCGCATCGGCGCGCCTCAGCCGCGCCATCAGCCCCCGCGCCGCGCCGCTGGTCCGGTCGGCCAGCCGCTTGTCCCACCAGCAGGCGGCAACGGCCCCCCTGCCCTGCCCTTCGCTCATGCGGATTTCCTCCGTTTCTTCACCTGGCCCTGCTCTGGCACCTGAAGACCGAGGGCCATGAAGGCTTTCCGTCCGTTGTCGCCATCACCGCGGAACGTGTTCTCGAGCCGCCGCCATGCGGCAACGATGTCGCCCGCGCCTCGAATGCGCTGTTGTTTGCCATCGCGCATGACGAGCGCCGGCGCGATCCGGGCCTCGGCGAGAAGGGGTTCGGCGACCTCTTTGAACAGCTCGAGTGCGATTCTTTGCAGATCGGCCAGCCAGCCCTGCGCCACGGCCTGCGGGTCGGCGTTGACGGCTGTCAACTGGGCGATGCGGTCTTCGAGCCTTGCCTGCGCCTGATGGAAGAAACGATCGCGGATAGTGTTGAGCGAATTGGATTCGTAAGCCTTTTTTTTCTGTGGGATGGGCAGGCAGGCGACGAGCTCCTCGCGCAAAGCGTCGCCAACCGGAATGGCCGCCTTGATCATCCCGGCAACTGCCTCGACCCGGTCGTCATCGACCCTGATATCAGGCACGCGCGCGAAGACGAAATCGGCCGGTTTGGCCTTGTCCATCGCCCATCCGGCCACCACCATGTCGAAAGCTTGCTCCGTGCGCTCGCTTCTCCTGCGCAGGCATTCCGCTCGGCCGTCTTCTGCTGCGTTGCCCGCATGCTTGATCACGGTGCCGAGCCAGTTCGTGAAGAAGAAGGTTCCCGACGGCGCCTTGACGGGCAGCAGCGGCTCGGTCGGCTTGTTGCGGCGGTAGGGTGTCAGGGGGTGCAGCCATCCGGCGCCCTTTTTCTTCTTCTCTCCCTTGCCCTTTGTCGCCTCGACATCCTCGGTTCCATAATGGGTGCCGAAATCCTTTCGCACGAAGCCAGTGATCAGGCCGTGTTCGGCGATCAGCCTCATCCGCCAGGGCATGCTGAAGAAGGTCTCTGGCACATGGCGCCCCGGCCACGGAACCGTCCTGCCCCCCTCGCCCGAAACCACCGTCAATCGCAGCCAGGGCAGGTCTCTCGCGTTTGGGTCTGCAGGCGTGCCGTCCGGCACGTTGGCCCAGACGAGCGGCCATAGTCCGGCCGGCCCGCCGTGTTCGAGAGGTTCGACCAGGGTCACCAACGGGCCATTGCCGCGCAGCGAAGCCTTGTGCTTGGAACTGTCGGCGTAGGCGTAAATCTGTGCCGTGAACAGCGCCATCGCCGCGGTGGCTGGATCAAGCGCACCGTAACGGTCGCGCTTTACGAACAGATCGGCGTTGTTCCTTTCGGTATTCTCACCGCCGCTGTCGATGAACAGCCGAGAGGCGGGAACCGGAGCAAGACCGAGGCTCGGCTCCTCGAGCTTCTCGAAGTCCTGCATGAACCGCGGGCCGTCGCCCATCAGCTCGAAGGCCGGGGCGAAGGGTTCGAGCCTTTCGCGCAGCCGGTCGGGGTCGGGGCGCTGGCGGTCCTGCCAGTCCTCGGCATCGCGCGGCGGATCGGCGAGGTAGACCAGGCCGATCAGCAACTCGAGGCAGGCGATGTTGAGGTCGGGGCGCGGCCAGTCGGGGAAGGCGAGGGCGTCATCCGCCACCTGCCAGGGCGCGATCACCGCGCGACGACCGTCCTTGCGGCGGACGGGGATCCAGGCGTCGGAAATCAGGTTGAGCATGATGGCGCCCCACACGTCCTGCGCGAGCGTAGGGTTCGGCCAGCGCCGCGGTCAAGCAAAGATCAGCCCGGTTTCCGGGTCATAGGCGAGACCATGACAGATTTCGCCGCCCTCCCCCAAACTTACGAAACTGCGCGTGGCCGCCAGCCAGTCCGGCAGGCCGGGGGGCGGGACGAACGCCGGCAGGGCCAGCCGATCGAGCCGCGCCGCGCTCGCCGAGACCTCGGAGAGTTGACAGCTGTCAACGCTCCACCCCCCGCCCGCCCAGGGCGTGCCGTCGGGCCGCATCAGCACCAGCACGCGCTGCGGCTGGCCGAGGCGCGTGGGATAGTCGGCATCCCCTGCCCCGCTGGCGCCCATCCGGTATCCTTCGTGCCAGCCCACCAGGTTCTGCGTCGCATGGGCGCGTTCGGCCCCGGCCCTGCCCTCGGCTTGCAGTGCTGCCGCCTCCAGCGTTGAGGGCAGCGGATCGTCGCCATGCGCAGCCTCGATCAGCGCGCGCAGGCCCTCGGGGGCGCGGATTTCGCCCGCTTCGAACAGCGCCCGGGCCGTGCGCCACAGGGTATCGCGCGGATAGACATGCACCCCTTGCCCAAGCTCTGCCGCAGCCCAGTCCGGGCCGTTCACCGCACCGGGTTCGGGCGAGACGACATGCAGCACGGGCCCCGCCACCGGCCGCGCCGCAGCAGGCCGCAGGCCCATGTGCCGCCACAGCCGCCCCGCGCGCTGGATCAGCGCGGCCATCGGTGCGAGGTCCGACACCATCACGTCGAAATCGAGGTCGAGCGAGCTTTCCACCACCTGCGTCGCCACCAGCACCCGTGCGGGGCGCGCCGCGCGGTCCTTGCCGAAGGCGGCCAGCGCCGCCGCCTCGTGCCGCTTGCGATCGGCGAGCGCGAAGCGCGCGTGCAGAAGGTCGGCCGCCACGCCCCGGTCGCGCAGCGCCTGCACCGCGGCGATGGCCTCGTCCACCGCATTGCGCACCCAGACGCAGGCCGCCCCCTGCCCCGCCGCCCCGGCCAGCAGA
>CALJZN010000073.1 GCA_937983405.1 uncultured Paracoccaceae bacterium | reverse complement strand
GATCGCCGCCACCCCGATCGCATGGCTTGCGCGCCAGACCTCGTAGCTGACCCGCAGCCGGTCGCGCAACAGCGCCAGCACCGCCACGGCGGCCAGCAGCAGCAGGGCCCACAGCCCCGTGCGCAACCCCGGCGCCCCCAGCATTGCCCACAGCCGCCGCAGCCAGCGCGCCGGATCCGCCGGGTCGGGGATGCCGGCCAGAAGCAGGACATGCGCCGCCGCCAGCGCCACCGCCACCGGGCCGAACCACTTGTGGAAGGCCATGGTCACATCGATCCCGACGCGACCCGACAGCGTCTCGAACCGCCCCGACGAGACGACCTGGAGGCAGATCACCACCGCCCCCGCCATGCCCGCCGCCGCCGCGCCCTCGGCCAGCGCGTCGGCGGGCGGGATGCCCCCGATCGCGGCCAGCATCAGGGGCAGCAGGATCAGCATGAGCGTGCCGGCCACGAGCGCGGCGGCCGGCAGGCCGCGGCGGCGGGGGGCGGGGTCGGGCATCGGAGGCGTCCTTTCCGGCGCGGTGCGGCAAGCCTACCGGCCCGCGCCGCCGGACGGAACCCCATGCGCCTGCGTCACGCCGGCACGATCCAGCCGCCGCCCAGCACCCGCGTCCCCGCGGGTGCGTAGAAGACGCAGGCCTGCCCGGGGCTGACCCCCTCCTCGGGGGTGTCGAGCGTCACCTCGGCCCGCCCCTCCGGGCCCATCCGCAGCACCCCCGGCCGCGGCGGGCGGGTCGAGCGCACGCGCACCGCAACCTGCACCTCCTGGCCCGGCGCCAGCTCGACGTCGCCCAGCCAGTTGACCTCGGCCAGCGCCACGCGGCGCGTCTCAAGCGCCGCGCGCGGGCCGACGACAACGCGGCGCGCCTCGGCATCGAGCCGCACGACATAAAGCGGCTCGTCCAGCCCCCCGATCCCGAGGCCCTTGCGCTGGCCCACGGTGTAGCGGATCACGCCCTCGTGCCGGCCCAGCACCCGGCCCTCCGTGTCCACGATCTCGCCGGGCTCCGCCGCCCCGGGGCGCAGCTTCTCGATCACCGCGGCATAGTTGCCCGAGGGGACGAAGCAGATGTCCTGGCTGTCGGGCTTGTCGGCCACCGCCAGCCCGTAGCGCGCCGCCAGCGCCCGCGTCTCGGCCTTCGAGGCAAGGCCCCCCAGCGGAAAGCGCAGGAACGCCAGCTGCGCGCGCGTGGTGGCGAACAGGAAATAGGACTGGTCGCGCGCCGGATCGGCCGCACGGTGCAGCTCGGGCCCCGCCGGCCCCTCGATGCGGCGGATGTAGTGCCCCGTGGCCATGCAGTCGGCGCCGAGGTCGCGCGCCGTCTCCATCAGGTCGCGGAACTTCACCCGCTGGTTGCAGCGGATGCAGGGCACCGGCGTCGCCCCGGCCAGATAGGCGTCGGCGAAGTCGTCGATCACCTGCTGCCGGAAGGCCGTCTCGTAATCGAGCACGTAATGCGGAAATCCCATCCGCTCGGCGACGCGGCGCGCATCGAGGATGTCCTGGCCCGCGCAGCAGGCCCCCGCCTTCGCCAGCGCCGCGCCGTGGTCGTAGAGCTGCAGGGTGATCCCGACGACGTCGTATCCCTGTTCGGCCAGCATCGCGGCCACGACCGAACTGTCCACGCCGCCCGACATCGCCACCACCACCCGCGTCGCGGCGGGCGGTTTCGGCAGGCCGAGCGAATTCGGCGCGGGGCGGTCGAGCGGCATGGCGGGCTTCGGACAAAGACGCGGCGCGCAGCCGCCACCCTTCCGCAATATAGGAAAATGCGCAGCAGTCTCAAGCCGGCGTTTCACGGCCACTTAAGCCTGATCGGCCAGGCTCTGCCCCGGGTGGGACGCTGGGCTTTCCGGAGGGAGTGATGTTTCTCAAACGTGTTCCCGGGCCGCGGGCGGTGACGCTGCCCGACGGCCGCATCCTGACGCGGGCCGACCTGCCGCCGCCCGAGACGCGGCGCTGGGTGGCCAGCCGCAAGGCCAAGGTGGTGCAGGCCGTGATCCACGGGCTGATGCCGCTCGAAGAGGCCCTCGAGCGCTACGGGCTGTCGGAGGAGGAGTTCGCGCTGTGGCGCGCCGCGGTCGAGGCGCATGGCGAGCCCGGGCTCAAGGTGACGACGCTCCAGAAATACCGTCAACTCTGAGTTGAAAGACGCGCGCATTCTGTCAGGGTAACCGCGGGTTAACCAATGTCCCCGAAGCTTGGCACAGTCCGGGGGCAAGTTGCGGAGACCGAACCATGCGCGTCCTTCTGGTGGAAGACGACCCGACCACCGCGCGCAGCATCGAGCTGATGCTGACGCATGCCAACCTCAACGTCTACTGCACCGACCTGGGGGAGGAGGGGATCGATCTGGCCAAGCTCTATGACTACGACCTGATCCTGCTCGATCTCAACCTGCCCGACATGACGGGGCATGAGGTGCTGCGCCAGCTTCGCCTCGCGCGGGTCTCGACGCCCATCCTCATCCTCTCGGGCGTGGACGACACCGAGAACAAGATCAAGGGGTTCGGCTTCGGCGCCGACGACTACCTGACCAAGCCCTTCCACCGCGACGAACTCGTGGCGCGGATCCACGCGATCATCCGCCGCTCCAAGGGGCATGCGCAGTCGGTGATCCGCACCGGCAAGATTGCGGTGAACCTCGACGCCAAGACCGTGGAGGCCGAGGGCAAGGCGGTGCATCTGACCGGCAAGGAGTACCAGATGCTCGAGCTGCTCAGCCTGCGCAAGGGCACGACGCTGACCAAGGAGATGTTCCTCAACCACCTCTACGGCGGCATGGACGAGCCCGAGCTGAAGATCATCGACGTCTTTATCTGCAAGCTGCGCAAGAAGCTGGCCGAGGCGACAGGGGGCGACAACTACATCGAGACGGTGTGGGGCCGCGGCTATGTGCTGCGCGATCCCGCACCGGCGCGCACGGGCCGCCTCGCCGTCGGCGCCTGAGGCAGGGGGGGCGCGGCCGGCCCGGTTCGCCCGAGAGCGGCGCCGCAAGGCCCGGTCCCGCCAACCGTGCGCGTTCCGGCCCGGCGGCCCCGCCGGCGTTCTTGCGCGGTGCTGCCGCCCGGGGCCCGCTACCGCCCGGGGCCCGCTACCGACCGGGGCCCGCTACCGACCCGCAACAAGCAGCCGCCCCGGCGCCGTGAGAAGCTGCCGCCCGTGACGGGTCGCCGCCGCCCGCCTTGCATCCGCGCGCGACGCACCCGGGGCAGGGCGCACCCTACCCCCCACCCTTTCGCTGGACCTTCGCCCGGCGGCGGCCTATCCCTCGCACCGCAGGCAGCCAAGGGGGGAGGGACGGATGAGCGGCGAGGGCGAGGACGCCGGCGCAACGGCCGGCATCGCCGTCGAGGCGCTGACCGAGGCCGAGGCCGCCCGCGAGCTTGCCCGCCTGGCCGAGGTCATCGCCCGAGCCGACCGTGCCTATCACGGCCGCGACGCGCCCGAGATCAGCGATGCCGCCTACGACGCGCTCAAGCGGCGCAACGCCGCGATCGAGGCGCGCTTTCCGGCGCTGGTGCGCCCCGACAGCCCGTCGGCCCGCGTGGGCGCCGCCCCGGCCGAGGGCTTCGGCAAGGTCGTGCACGCCCAGCCGATGCTCTCACTCGAGAACGGCTTTGCCGAGGCCGACATCGCCGACTTCGACGCGCGCATACGCCGCTACCTCAACCTCGCCCCCGACGCGCCGCTGGCCTATACCGCCGAGCCCAAGATCGACGGGCTGTCGCTGTCGCTGCGCTACGAGGGGGGGCGGCTGGTGCAGGCGGCCACCCGCGGCGACGGCAGCACGGGCGAGAACGTGACGGCCAACGCCCGCACCGTGGCCGACATCCCCGCAACCCTGCACGGGGCGCCCGAGATCCTCGAGGTGCGCGGCGAGGTCTACATGCGCCACGCCGATTTCGCCGCGCTCAATGCCCGGCAGGCGGCGGCGGGCGAGAGGACCTTCGCCAACCCCCGCAACGCCGCCGCCGGCTCGCTGCGGCAGCTCGACGCCACCATCACCGCGGCCCGCCCGCTGCACTTCTTCGCCTACGGCTGGGGCGAGCTGTCGGCGCCGCTGGCCGCCACCCAGTGGGATGCCGTCGCCCGTCTCGCCGCGCTGGGGTTTGCCACCAACCCGCTGATGCGCCGCTGTCAGGGGGTCGCGGCGCTGGCTGCCTACTGGCGCGAGGTCGAGGCGCAGCGCGCGAGCCTCGGCTACGACATCGACGGCGTGGTGTTCAAGCTCGACGACCTCGCGCTGCAGCGCCGCCTCGGCGTCCGCGCAACGACTCCGCGATGGGCGCTGGCGCAGAAGTTCTCGGCCGAGCGCGCCTGGACGCGAATCGAGGCCATCGACATCCAGGTGGGCCGCACCGGCGCGCTTTCGCCCGTGGCCCGGCTGACCCCGGTCACGGTGGGCGGTGTCGTCGTCTCGAACGCCACGCTCCACAACGAGGACTACATCGCCGGCCGCGACGCGAGGGGCGCCCCGATCCGCGGGGGGCGCGACATCCGGGTGGGCGACTGGGTGCAGGTCTACCGCGCGGGCGACGTCATCCCCAAGGTCGCCGATGTCGACCTCGCGCGCCGCCCCCCGGGGACGCAGCCCTTCGTCTTTCCCGACCGCTGCCCCGAATGCGGCTCGGCGGCGCTGCGCGAGCCGGGCGATTCGGTGCGCCGCTGCACCGGCGGGTTGGCCTGCCCCGCCCAGGCGGTGGAGCGGCTGAAGCATTTCGTCTCGCGCGGGGCCTTCGACATCGAAGGGCTGGGCGCGCGGACGATCGAGGCGTTCTGGGCCGAGGGCTGGCTGCGCGAGCCGGCCGACATCTTCACCCTCGAGGCGCGCCACGGCGCCGAGCTTCGCGCGCGCGAGGGCTGGGGCGAGAAGTCGGCCGCCAACCTCTTCGCCGCCATCGCGGCGCGCCGCACGATCCCGCTCGACCGGCTGATCTTCGCCCTCGGCATCCGCCATGTCGGCGAGGTTGCGGCGAGGCTGCTTGCCCGTCACTACGGCAGCTGGGCGGCCTTCGAGGCGGCGATGACCTCGGCCGAGGTCGGCCGCGGCCCGGCCTGGGAGGAGCTCGTCGCCATCGACGGGGTGGGCGAGGTGCTGGCGACCTCCGTCGTCACCGCCTTCCACCAGCCGGCCGAGCGGGCGCTGGTGGACCGGCTCGTGGCTGAGCTTTCCGTCGAGCCCGTTGCCCCCGCGGCGGCGGCCGACAGCCCGCTGGCCGGCAAGACCATCGTCTTCACCGGCACGCTCGCGCGGATGACGCGGGCCGAGGCCAAGGCGCGGGCCGAGGCGCTGGGGGCCAAGGTGGCCGGCTCGGTCTCGGCCCGCACCGATCTGGTCGTGGCCGGCCCCGGGGCGGGATCGAAGGCCGCGAAGGCCGCCGAACTGGGGGTGCAGGTGATCGACGAGGATGCCTGGACCGCCCTGATCGGGGCAGGCTGACGCGCCGTGCCGGGACGGCCGGAGATCCTCTTCCCTCTCTTCGCCCCGCTCGAGACGCTGGAGGGCGTGGGGCCGAAATCGGCCCGGCTGTTCGCGGCCCTCGGGGTGGAGCGGCCGCGCGACCTTCTGTTCCTGCTGCCCGTCGCGGGCGTCGACCGGCGGCGGGTGGCGTCGGTCCGCGAGGTGGTGCCGCCCGCGACGGTCACCGTCGAGGTGACGGTGGGCGCCCACCGCCCCCCGGCGCGCCGGGGCGGGCCCTGGCGCGTGACTGTCCGCGACGCCGCAGCCGAGTTCCAGCTCGTGTTCTTCCATGCCCGCGGCGACCTGTTGCAGCGGCAGTTGCCGACCGGGCAGCGCCGGCTGGTCTCGGGCAAGCTCGAACTCTTCGACGGGATCGGCCAGATCGTGCATCCCGACCACATCCTGCCGCCCGAGGAGGCCCGCGACCTGCCCGCCTTCGAGCCGGTCTATCCGCTGACCGCGGGGCTGACCCAGCGGCAGGTCGCCCGCGCCGCCGCCCTGGCGCTGGCCCGCGCGCCCGAGCTGCCCGAATGGATCGATCCCGCGCTCAAGGCGCGCGAGGGCTGGCCCGACTGGCGCGCGGCGCTCGCGGCCGCCCACGCCCCGGGGGGACCGCAGGCGCTGGGCCCGGCCGACCCTGCGCGCCGGCGGCTGGCCTATGACGAGCTGTTCGCGCATCAGGTGACGCTGGCCCTGGCCCGCGGCGCGATCCGCCGGGCCAGGGGGGTGGCCACGCGGGGCACCGGCGAGCTGCAGGCCAAGGTGCTGGCCAGCCTGCCCTTTCGCCCCACCGGGGCGCAGCGGCGCGCGCTGGCCGAGATCGCCGCCGACATGGCCGGCGCGACGCGGATGAACCGGCTGCTGCAGGGCGATGTCGGCTCGGGCAAGACGCTGGTTGCGCTTCTTGCCCTGCTGATCGCGGTCGAGTCCGGCGGGCAGGGGGCGATGATGGCGCCCACCGAGATCCTCGCCCGCCAGCATTTCGACGCCATCGCGCCGCTCGCCGCCGCGGCGGGCGTGCGGGTCGAGCTGCTGACCGGCCGCGACAAGGCAGCCGAGCGCGCCGGCAAGCTCGCCGCGCTGGCCTCGGGCGAAACCGGCATCGCGGTGGGCACCCATGCGCTGTTCCAGCGCGACGTGGCCTTCGCCGACCTGCGTCTGGCGGTGATCGACGAGCAGCACCGCTTCGGCGTTGCCCAGCGGATGGAGCTTGCTGCCAAGGGGCGGGGGACCGACGTGCTGGTGATGACGGCAACGCCCATCCCGCGCAGCCTGGCGCTGGCGCAGTACGGCGACATGGACATCTCGGTGCTGGACGAAAAGCCGCCGGGGCGCAAGCCGGTCGAGACCCGCCTGATCTCGGCCCGGCGCATCGACGAGGTCGTGGCCCATCTCGCCCGCGCGGTGGCCGAGGGGCGGCGGGCCTACTGGGTCTGCCCGCTGGTCGAGGAAAGCGCGGCGGTGGACCTGACCGCGGCCGAGGCGCGATTTGCGGCCCTGCGCGCGGCCCTGGGCGAGGGGGTGGTGGGCCTTGTCCACGGCCAGCTGCCCCCGGCCGAGAAGGACGCGGCGATGGCGCGCTTCGTGGCCGGCGAGACCAGGGTTCTGGTGGCCACCACGGTGATCGAGGTGGGGGTGAACGTGCCCGACGCCACGATCATGGTGATCGAGCGCGCCGAGCATTTCGGCCTGGCGCAGCTGCACCAGCTGCGGGGCCGGGTCGGGCGCGGGGCGGCGGCCTCGAGCTGCCTGCTGCTTTACGCCCCGCCCCTGGGCGAGGCGGCGGCGCGGCGGCTGACGCTTCTGCGCGACACCGAGGACGGGTTCCGCATCGCCGAGGAGGACCTGGCCATGCGCGGGGCGGGCGACCTGATCGGGACCGCGCAGTCGGGCCTGCCGCGCTTCCGCATCGCCGACCTCGAGCGGCAGGCGGGCCTGATGGCGATCGCCCAGAGCGACGCGCGCGCCCTGATGACGGCCGACCCCGGGCTCGCGGGGCCGCGCGGGGCCGCCGTGCGCACGCTGCTGTGGCTGACCGAGCAGGACAGGGCGATCCGCCTGCTGGGCGTCGGCTGATGCCGGTTTGTTCCTGTTTGTTCTCTTTTCGTATTGACGGATCGCGCGCCATATGAGAACAGACGAGCAACGCAGCTGAAGGTGCCCCGATGGATGACTCGCTCAAGGCCCTGCTGGCCCGCACTGCCCCCACGCTCGCCGAGGATTGCGTCGGGGTGGCCGCGCTGATCGTGCTGTTGCTTGTCGGGCTGCATCTGCCCGCGCTGGTCTGAAAGGTTTGCCTGCGGTCCGTTCCGGCCGTGCGCCCCTGTCGGCGCTCCTGCCCCCTTCGGTCTGCCTGTCCCGGAGGGGGTTGTCCCGGTGCCCCCGGACCCGCACCTTGCCGCCGCAGTCCCGATCCCAAGGGGACTGCGGCGGTCTTTTTTTTGCCGGTTCGCCTCGGGCGCGCGCCGCGCGGGGGCCGCCCCGTCGGCGTGCGGCCCGGCCGGCCCGCGGCGCGGCCGGCCCGCCGCCCGCTCAGCCCGCGGCGCGGGCCTCGGCGGCCGCCATCGCCTCGGCGGTCGCCTCGAGCGCCAGCAGGATGGAGGCGTGGCGGTTGCGATAATCCCGCGCCGGCACGAGCACCTCGAGCCCCTGGTAGGGGGCCGCGGGCGCGGGCCCGCCGTCTTTGAGCATCGCGCGCAGCTCGCCCAGCGCCCGCTCGACCTCGGCCCGCGTCCGGCCCAGCGCCACGGCACCCGCCACCGCCGCCGCCGCCTGACCCAGCGCACAGGCCTTCACGTCCTGGGCAAAGCGGGTGATCCGCCCGCCCTCCACGTCGAGGTCCACCGTCACGGTGGAGCCGCAGAGCGGCGAGCGGCGGCGCGCGGTGGCCATGGGGTTGGCGAGCCGGCCGTGGTGGGGGATGTCGGCCGCCAGCGCCAGGATGCGCCCGGAATAGAGCTTGATCATGTCGGTTTCTGCGGACATGGGCCTTCCCCCGGCGCGGCGTCACGCGATAGATAACGCCCGCTGCCCGGAATGCAAAGGACGCCGCCGATGCCCTTCGATCCCGCGACGCTCGTCTACGATGCGCAGGGGCTCATCCCCGCCGTGGCGCAGGATGCCGCCTCGGGCGAGGTCCTGATGCTGGCCTGGATGAACGCCGAGGCGGTGGCGCGGACGCTGGCCACGGGCGATGTCACCTACTGGTCGCGCTCGCGCGGGGCCTTCTGGGTCAAGGGTGCGACCAGCGGCCACCGCCAGCGCCTGGTCGATCTGCGTCTGGATTGCGACCGGGACTGCCTGCTCGTCCTCGTCCGGCAGGAGGGGCCGGCCTGCCACACCGGCCGACGCTCGTGCTTCTACACCGCCCTGCGCGACGGCGCCGAAGTCGAGCTCATGCAGCCGGAGGCCTGAGGCCGACCATGGCCGCGATGTCGGCGGGGCGCGCCCCCTCGGCGCGGTAGCGGGCAAGGGCGCGGGCGTCGTCGCGCTTGGCGAGCCGCCTGCCGGCCGCATCGCGGATCAGCCTGTGGTGATGGTAACTCGGCGTCCGAAGCTGGAGCAGTTTCTGAAGCAGGACATGCAGCATGGTCGCGCCGATCAGGTCGGCGCCGCGGACCACCTCGGTCACGCCCTGCGCCGCGTCGTCCACCACCACCGCCAGATGATAGGACGTGCCGAGATCGCGCCGCGCCAGCACCACGTCGCCCGCCCGCGCGGCCAGCGCCGCCGGAGCCTCGCACCGCGGGCCCGGCGGCCCGTCCTCGCCCCCCGTCTCGAGATAGGTCAGCGGCCCGGTCAGCGCCGCCGCCTGCGCGATGTCGAGCCGGAGCGCGTCGGTCGCGCCGGCCTCGGCCATCGGCCGGCCGCGGCAGGTGCCGGGATAGGGCGGCCCGTCGGGGCCCTCGGCGCCCTCCTGCGGGGCCGACAGCGCGGCGCGGATGTCGCCCCGCGTGCAGCGGCAGGGATAGAGCAGCCCCATCGCCGCCAGCCGGTCGAGCGCGGCGCGGTAGGCGGGCAGCCGCCCGGACTGGCGCAGCACCGGTTCGGGCCAGGAAAGCCCCAGCCAGCGCAGATCGTCCTTGAGCGCCGCTTCCCATGCGGGCCGACAGCGGCCGCGGTCGATGTCCTCGATCCGCAGCAGAAAGGTGCCGCCGGCCGCGCGGGCGCGCGCGAAGGCCGTCAGCGCCGAGAAGGCATGGCCCAGATGCAAGGGCCCCGTGGGCGAGGGGGCGAAGCGCGTGACATAGCCCTCAGGCGGCATCCCGCGCCGCCTGGCCGAGCCAGGCGCGGAAGGCCGCCTTGGCGCGCTCGGTATAGGCGAGGTAGCGGTCGGCCCGGCCGCGCCGCCCGCCCCGTGCCTCGACCGGGGGGAAGAGGCCGAAGTTGACGTTCATGGGCTGGAAGGTCGCGGCCTCGGCCCCGCCGGTGATATGGGCCAGAAGCGCGCCCATCGCCGTCTCGGGCGGGGGTGGGGCCAGCGTTCGGCCCTGCAGCTCGGCCGCCGCCAGCCGGCCCGCCAGCAGCCCCATCGCGGCGCTTTCCACATAGCCCTCGACGCCCGTGATCTGCCCGGCGAAGCGGATGTTGGGCCGGCGCTTCAGCCGCATCTGCCCGTCGAGCAGCCGCGGCGCGTTCAGGAAGGTGTTGCGGTGGATGCCGCCCAGGCGCGCGAACGCCGCCTGTTCGAGGCCGGGAATCATCCGGAAGACGCGGGCCTGCGCACCGTGCTTCATCTTGGTCTGGAAGCCCACCATGTTGTAGAGCGTCCCCAGCGCGTTGTCGCGCCGCAGCTGCACCACGGCATAGGGCTTCTCGGCCCGGTGCGGGTTGGTCAGGCCCACCGGCTTCATCGGTCCGAAGCGCAGCGTGTCGCGTCCGCGCTCTGCCATCACCTCGACCGGCAGGCAGCCCTCGAAGTAGCCCGCCGTCTCGCCCTCGCGGAACGGGGTCTTTTCGGCGGCGAGCAGGGCATCGACGAAGGCCTCGTACTGCGCGCGGTCGAGGGGACAATTGATGTAGGCGGTGCGGTCGTCCTCGGTTGCGCCCTTGTCGTAGCGCGACTGGCGCCAGGCCACCGACATGTCGATGGACTCGGCATGCACGATCGGGGCGATGGCGTCGAAGAAGGCGAGCGCCTCCTCTCCGGTCTCGGCGCGGATCGCCGCGGCCAGCGCGGGCGAGGTCAGCGGGCCGGTGGCGAAGATCCAGTGGCCGCGGTCGGGCAGGACCGTGACCTCGGCCTGCACCAGCGTGATCCGCGGATGCGCGCGGATGCGCGCGGTCACGGCCGCCGAGAAAGGCTCTCGGTCCACCGCCAGCGCGCCGCCGGCGGGCAGGGCATGGGCATCGGCCATGGCCATGATGAGCCCGCCCGCCGCCCGCATCTCCCAATGCAGCAGGCCCACGGCATTGCGCGCATCGTCGTCCGAGCGGAACGAGTTCGAGCAGACCATCTCGGCCAGCTTGCCGGTGCGGTGGGCGAAGGTGCCGACCTTGGGGCGCATCTCGTGCAGGATGACGTCCACCCCCGCCTCCGCGGCCTGAAAGGCCGCCTCGGCCCCCGCCATGCCGCCGCCGACGATGTGCAGCGCCTCGCTCATGGCTGCAGCTCCAGCCCGGAAGCGGGCGGCTGGAAAGCCCCCGCAAGCGCCGCGCGTTCGGCCGCGACGAAGGCCGCGGGGTCGGCCGCGGGACGGCCGAGGCGCGCGGCGGCGGCGAAGAACCCCGCCGCCGGCAGCCCGCCCGACAGCCGCCCCGCCACCAGCGCGGCCCGGAACGGCCGGCGCGCCGCCGCGTCCTGCGCCATCGTTTCCTCCAGTGCCGCGGTCAGCCGGGCGATGCGCCCCGGGCCGCCCAGCCCGAGCGCGGCGGCGAGGGCGCCGTAGGTGGTCGTGCGCCCCTCGACGGCGAGCCGGGCGAGCGCCGCGTCGAGGCCGGGCAGGCTCATGCCTCGTCGTCCCCCTGGTCCTCGATCCGGGCGACCGAGACGACCTCTTCCCCGTTCGCGGTCGCCAGCAGCTTGACCCCCCCGGCCGAGCGCGAGCGGAACGAGATGCCCGCGACCGGCACGCGGATCGACCGGCCGGTGGAGGTGGCCAGCATGATCTGGTCGCCGACCTCGACCGGAAAGCAGGCCACCACGCGCCCGCCGCGCAGGCCGCGGTCGATCGCCACGACCCCCTGGCCGCCGCGCCCCTTCACCGGGTAGTCGTGGCTCGACGACAGCTTGCCCGTCCCGCGCTCGGTGACGGTCAGCAGCAGCTCCTCGGCCGCCGACATCGCGGCGTAGCGCTCGGGCGAAAGCTGGCCGGCCTCCACCGCCTCTTCCTCGTCGTCGGCCTCGGCGGCCTCGTCGGCCATCCCCTCGACCGCTCGGCGCATCCGCAGATAGGCCGCGCGCTCCTCGGGCGTCGCCTCGAAGTGGCGGATGACCGCCATGCTCACGACCCGGTCGCCCTCGGCCAGGCGGATGCCGCGCACCCCGGTCGAGTCGCGGCCCTTGAAGATGCGCACGTCGGTGGACTGGAAGCGCATCGCCCGGCCGAGCGCGGTGACAAGCAGGATGTCGTCCTCGGGCGCGCAGATGCGCGCGTTCACCAGGCTCACGCCGTCGGGCAGCTTCATCGCGATCTTGCCGTTGCGCATCACGTTGGTGAAGTCCGACAGCGCGTTGCGCCGCACGTCCCCGTCCGAGGTGGCAAAGACGATCTGCAGGGCCTCCCATTCGGCCTCGGGCACCTCGACCGGCATGATCGCGGCAACCGAGACGCCCGCCGCGATGGGCAGGACGTTGACGATGGCCTTGCCGCGGGCGTTGCGGCCCGCCAGCGGCAGGCGCCAGCATTTGAGCTTGTAGGCCATCCCGTCGGTGGTGAACACCAGAAGCTGGGTGTGGGTGTTGGCGACGAACAGCGTCGTCACCACGTCGTCCTCCTTGGTCGCCATCGACGCCAGGCCCTTGCCGCCGCGGCGCTGGGCGCGGAACTCGGCCAGCGGGGTGCGCTTGACATAGCCGCCGGCGGTGACCGTCACGACCATGTCCTCGCGCTCGATCAGGTCCTCGTCCTCGAGGTCGCCCTCCCAGTCGGCGATCTCGGTGCGGCGGGGCACGGCAAAGGCCGCCCTCACTTCGCGCAGCTCGTCGGCGATGATGCCCATGATCCGCGCGCGCGAGCGCAGGATGTCGAGGTAGTCGGTGATCCGGCCGGCCAGCTCGGCCAGCTCGTCGGTGACCTCGCGCACCCCGAGCGCGGTCAGGCGCTGCAGCCGCAGATCGAGGATGGCGCGCGCCTGGGTCTCGGAGAGGTTGTAGGTGCCGTCCGGATTCACGGTATGGCTGGGGTCGTCCACGAGGCGGATGTAGGGGGCGATGTCCTCGGCCGGCCAGGCCCGCGTCATCAGCCGCGCGCGCGCCTCGGCGGGATCGGCCGAGGCGCGGATCGTCGCCACCACCTCGTCCACGTTCGACACCGCCACCGCGAGGCCGCAGAGCACATGCGCCCGCTCGCGCGCCTTGCGCAGCTCGTGCGCCGTGCGCCGCGTCACGACCTCTTCGCGGAAGGCGATGAAATGCGTCAGGAAATCGCGCAGCGTCAGCTGCTCGGGCCGGCCGCCGTTCAGCGCCAGCATGTTGGCGCCGAAGCTCACCTGCATCGGCGTGAAGCGGAAGAGCTGGTTCAGCACCACGTCCGGCGTCGCGTCGCGCTTCAGCTCGATCACCACGCGCACGCCCACGCGGTCGCTTTCGTCGGCGACATGGGCGATGCCCTCGATCCGCTTCTCGCGCGCGGCCTCGGCGATGGCCTCGACCATCTTGGCCTTGTTCACCTGATAGGGGATCTCGTCCACCACGATGGCAAAACGGTCGCGGCGCAGTTCCTCGACATGGGTTCGGGCGCGGATCAGGATGCTGCCGCGCCCCTCGAGATAGGCGCGCCGGATGCCCGCGCGGCCGAGGATGAGCGCGCCGGTCGGGAAATCGGGGCCGGGCACATGCTCCATCAGCGCCTCGGTCGAAAGCTCGGGCGTCTCGATCAGCGCCAGCGTGGCGTCGATCACCTCGCCCAGGTTGTGCGGCGGGATCCGGGTGGCCATGCCCACGGCGATGCCCTCGGCGCCGTTGACCAGCATGTTGGGAAACCGCGCCGGCAGGACCACGGGCTCGCGGTCCTTGCCGTCGTAGTTGGGCTGGAAGTCCACCGTCTCCTTGTCGATGTCGGCCAGAAGATAGGTCGCCGCCCTCGCCATGCGCACCTCGGTATAGCGGAACGCCGCCGGCGGGTCGCCGTCGAGCGAGCCGAAGTTGCCCTGCCCGTCGAGCAGCGGCAGCGACATCGAGAAGGGTTGCGCCATCCGCACCAGCGCGTCGTAGATCGCCGCGTCGCCGTGAGGGTGATACTTGCCCATCGTGTCCGAGACCGGGCGCGAGGATTTCCGATAGGGCTTGTCGTGGCTGTTGCCGACCTCGTTCATGGCATAGAGGATGCGGCGATGGACGGGCTTGAGCCCGTCGCGCAGGTCAGGGATCGCCCGGGCCACGATCACGCTCATCGCATAATCGAGGTAGGCCGACTTCATCTCGTCGGCGATCGAGACGGGATGCAGTTCGCCCGCTGCCCGGACCTTGGGCGTTTCGCCTGTCGTTTCAGTCGGTTCCGGCCTGTCGCTCACGACGTCTCATGCCCCCCGGGCGGTCTGGATGTTGTTGATTTCGCTTATAGACCACACCGGATACGGGGTGCAATGCCGCCCGCGGCTCGCGGCGGCGAAAGCGCTGGCAGCGCTCGCGCGAAAGTGACAACACACTGTTTTCATTGAAAGGAAACGCGCTTGTGTCATTCTTGCGTCACAGAAACTGTCGTGAGGCAAGCCATGCGTGCCCAGGAAACCGCCCTGATGCTGAAGGGATACGGGCTGACCACCGCCGAGTTCTTCTACCGGATGCCCGACTATCGCAACGTCCTCAACACCTTCGTCTGGCAGGACTACGACCTTGCGCCGGACTATCCCCGGCTGTTCAGGTTCATCGAGTTCTGGCAGGAGAAGATCGAGGGTCCGCTGCATTCGGTCCGCTTCACCCATCGCAAGCTGATCGGCCCGGCCGAGTGGCAGAATGTGGTGGGCGAGTTCCGCCTGCACTGACCCCGCCCGCAGCGACCCCGCCGGCACGGACCCGGCGCGCTGGCCCCGCCGGCAGCGGGCCCGGGGGCCGCGGCGCGGTCAGGCCCGGCGCGGCAAGGCTGCCGCGGCAAGCCAGACCAGCGCCAGACCGGCCGAGGCCAGCGCGTTCCACGCCGCCATGGACAGCCCCAGAAGCTCCCACGGCACGTCCGTGCAGCGCACCACCGGGGCGGCGAGGATCGCGTCGAGCAACTGCTCCGGGGTCAGCGCGCCGAGCCCGGGGGCGGCGCAGCTGCCGGGCCCGGACCACCAGCCGCGCTCGACCCCGGTGTGGTAGACGCCGATCCCCGCCGTGGCCGCGGCCGCCGCCGCGCCGAGCAGGGGCAGCACCGCCGGCACCCGCCCCGCGACCGCCGCCGCCAGCGCGGCGAGCCCCCCCACCGCCACCGCCGCCCCGTGCGGCCAGCGCTGCCAGAGGCACAGCGGGCAGGGGGCAAGGCCGCCGATATGCTGGAACCACAGCGCGGCCAGCAGCAGCGCCGCCGAGCCGGCCGCGGCAGCAAGGGCGAGCGTCGCGCGCGTCACAGCTGCCCCAGGGCAACAAAGCCCCCCAACAGCAGGGCGACGAACAGGGTGAACAGCAGCGGCAGCCGCCGCTCGATGAAGGCGCGGACCGGGGGGCCGAAGCGCCACAGCAGCGCCGCGACCAGGAAGAAGCGCAGGCCGCGGGCAATGACGCTGGCCAGCACGAACACCGGCAGGCTGAGGCGCGTCCAGCCCGACATGATGGTGATGACCTTGTAGGGGAAGGGCGTGACCCCCGCCACCAGCACCGCCCAGGCGCCCCAGTCGTGGAAGCGGGCGTTGAACGCCTCGGCTGCCTCGGCCTTGCCATAGAACACAAGCACCGGGCGCCCCAGCGCCTCGAACAGGCCCCAGCCGATGCCGTAGCCCGCAAGCCCGCCCAGCACCGAGGCCGCCAGCGCCACACCGGCGATGGCGAAGGCGCGGTCGGGGCGCGCGAGGATCATCGGGATCATCAGCACATCGGGCGGGATCGGGAACACCGAGCTTTCGGCGAACGCCACCGCCGCCAGCGCCCACAGGGCGTGCCGCGTGCGGGCCAGGGCGAGGGTCCAGTCGTAGAGCGCGCGGATCATGGAATGGGGCCGCCGGGATGAGGCGCGCCCTTGCAGCATGGCGGGCAGCGCGGGTCAAGGGGATGGTCAACTCGCCGGCCGCCATGACCCCCTTTCGCGGCCAGGCGAACCGCGCCCGCGCGGCCGCAGAGCGGGATGGCGTGACGGCCGCTTGCGGCCGCCCCCGTTGACCCCGCTCTCCCCGGGCGCTAGGCAGTCACCGGGCCCGAGTGGCGAAACGGTAGACGCAGAGGATTCAAAATCCTTCGCCGCAAGGCGTGTCGGTTCGAGTCCGACCTCGGGCACCATCCCAGCCGCCCCCGCGCAGCCCGCCCCCCGCGCAGCCCGCCGCCCCCCGCGCAGCCCGCCCCCCGCGCAGCCCGCCGCGGCAGATGTCACTGCGCCAGCGCGAGCGGGAAGTCCGCGACCTCGGGCGGCTTGCGCAGCACCGGGGTCTGGCGGTTGGCCGTCAGGTCCTTGACCCGCTCGGCGACGTAGAGGTTGAGCTCGTTCACCGTGACCGCCCCGTTGCGGTCATAGTCGGCCCGCCCCGCCAGCCCCTCGCGCAGCGCGCGGGTGAAGGCGCCGTTGCCCCATTCGGGGCTTTCCAGCGCATACTGGCTGCCCGTGGCGGACGAGAACACCACCGCCCCCGTCGCCGCCCGCAGGTCCTGCATGTGGCCGTTGAGGTCGAGCGGCACCGCCGCGCGCCGCGTGAACTCGAGGTTGCCGGAATGGCAGGTGTCCATGAAATAGACGACGCGGCCGGGAAGGTATTCGATCGTCCGCACGATCTCGGCCGCCGCCAGTGCGGTGCGCCGCAGGTTGGTGACCTCGGCCTCGTGTGGCAGGAAGAACAGCTCGCCGCGGTTGTCGTTGACGCCGTGGCCGGCGATGAAGATGTAGGCGGTGTCGTTGGCGGTGACGTTCTCCTCCAGCCAGAACAGGCCCTCGCGGATGTTGGCATAGCTCGCGTCGGCATCGGTGACGAGCTTGACCTCGACCGAGCGGTAGAGCCCGCCCTCCTGCGTCAGCGTCGTCTCGACGAAATCCGCCGCGTCCTTGGCCGCATAGCGCAGCGCCAGCGACGGGTCGCGGTAGTTCGAGGCGCCGACGGCAAGGACGTAGAGCTTGGGCTTGACATCGAGCGGGCGCCCCGGCCGGTCGGGCGGCGGGCGGCGCAGCATCACGTCCGCGGGCGGGCCAAAGCCGTGCCGGTTGCCGCCCATCACGGTCACCCAGAGCTCGGCCTCGCTCTGCCCGGTCAGATCCAGCGTCAGGCGAAGGCGGGTGCCCTCGGCCTGCGGCTCGGGCGCGGCGACGGGGCGGCCGTTGATGAAGATGCGCAGATCGGTCACCGGCGCATCGGGCGAAACCGTCACGTCGAGGTCCAGCGTCACCGCGTCGCCCGCCGCCTCGGACCCGCGCAGCGGGCTTTCGATGCGCAGCACCGGCGGCAGGACCGATTGCAGCGGCTGGACGATGGGCCGGCTGAGTTCCTGCCGGCGGGCGTCGGCGGCGGCCACCGCCTCGGCCTCGCTGCGCGTGACCAGGATCGCCTGGACGACATCGGGGCGATAGAAGCGGTCGCGGAACAGCGAGGCGGGGAAGAACACCGGCTCGGCCGCGAGCCCGCGGTTGACATGCCAGCCGATCAGCTCCTCGCCGCCCGGCGCGGCGTCGTAATAGCCCGAGGGCGTCCAGGCGATCCAGCGCGCGCCGTCGGCATGGATGAACAGCGCCAGCAGCTCCGCCCCGTCCTCGGCCCGGTGCCAGCGGATCGTGCCGTCGGCATAGGCCGCCACGAAGATCAGGCCATTCTCGGACAGGTTCACCGTCCAGGCGACGCCGGGCGCGCGGATGCGCCAGCGCAGGCTGCCGTCGGGGTTAACGCCGTAGACGTTCCAGTCCGCCCCGACCACCGCAAAGCGTCCGTCGCGTGCCACCGACACGCTGCGGGTCCACTCGAAGGGGTCGAGGAAATCGAGCACGCGGCCGTTCAGCCTGGGCGCCGGGGAGTCGACCCAGTCGGTGAAGGCCATGCCGCCCGACCGGTCGCGGAAGGCCGGGGCCTCGAGCGGCTGGTCAAGCAGGGTGCGCTGCCGCGGGTCGAAGGTAAGGGGATCGCGGCGGTAGGGCGTGGCGCCCACGGCAAAGCCGTCGGCGGCCAGCCGGAGGTGGCTGCGGTCGGTGGCGCCGTAGTCGAGCGAGGGGGCATCACGCCGCCAGACCTCGCGCAGGTCGGCGCCCAGCATCACGATGTCGGGCTGGCTGCCGGCGATCATCAGGCGGCCGTCGGCCAGGGTTTCGAGGTCGAGGATCGTGTTGCCCGACACGCCGAGGTCGGTGTAGGCGCCGCGCCCGCCGTCCTCCCAGACCCGGATGTAGCGCGGCCATCGGCCCTCGGCCTCGAAGCTGTCGGAGCCCCCGGCGTACAGGCGGCTGCCGTCGGGCGACCAGGCGGGCTTGGCGATGTCGCCCATCGGGTCGATGTCGGTGGTGTCAGCCTCGTGCAGGGTAACCAGCGTGCGGCCGTCCAGCAAGACCATCCGCGCGCTGCTTTCGAACCCGACCGCCAGGGTGCGGCCGTCGGGCGAGAAGGCGAGGCCGAAGGGACGCTCGAGCGCGAAGGGCCGGCGGGCGCGGGTCTGGCGGAACGCGGCATCGTAGAGCCGCACGAAGCCGTCGTAGGAGACGGTGGCAAGCCGCCCGTCGGGCGCCCAGGCGAGGTTGTAGCTTGACCCGTCGTTGGTGCCGAGCGTGGCGACGGTGCTCCATGTCGCGGTGTCGAGCACGACCGAATCCGCCCCGGTGCCGGTGGCGACGGCGAGGAAGCTGCCGTCGGGCGAATACTCGAGGTCGTTGATCGCGTTCAGGAAACCGTCCAGCCGGCGCAGCATGCGCCCCGACATCACGTCGAAGACGAACAGGCTGTCGGTCGTTTCGCCGTAGGTCATCCAGCCGCCCAGCGCGGCGGTGCGTCCGTCGGGCGAGAGGGCCGCGGCATAGACCCAGCCCTCGTAGCCCTCGCCGATCGGCACCCTCAGCGTCTGCACGAGCGCACCCGTGTCGGCATCCCAGACGCGGGCGGTCTTGTCCTCGGAGGCGGTGATGACCAGCCGGCCCGCGGCATCGCTGTCGGCGCGCACGATGCGCGAGGTGTGCATCCCCGCCTCGATCCGCAGCACCGGCACGTCGGTCAGGGCCGCCGCCGGGGCGTCGGACAGGGCCGGCACCGGCACCCCCTGCAGCAGCAGCGCAAGCGCGCCGGCCGCCCCGGCCCATGGCCGCCTCGGACCCTTTCGTGCCATCGCATCCCCCTAAGGCTTCCCCCGGGCGCATCAGAACAGACCTGCCCGCCTCTGCCAAGCCGTGACGCTGGCCATCGCGGCCCGGCAGACGGGGGGCATACGGGGGGATACGGGGGGCAGTGGGTCGGGCGCCCGGGTGCCGGCGCCGCCCGCGCCTCCTGCGCGGCCCGCGGGGCTAGCCGGCCGCGGACGGGTTGTCCGGCGGAGCGCCGGACGCGGCGCGGAAATGCGCGAGGATCGCCACCCGGATCGCCGAGGCCAGGCCGGTGCCCGGCGAACGGGCCTCGTCGATCTCGGCCGCAAGCGCGTTGATCGGCTTGCCACGCTCGGCCGCGATGTCGCGGAAGGCGCGCCAGAACGCGTCCTCGAGCGAGACCGACGTGCGATGCCCGCGCAAGGTGAGGGAATGCTTGCGGGGGCCGTGGGGATTGACGATGCGTGTCATGGCGTCTCGGGGCGCGCCTCCTCATCGGTTCGGGGCTTTGGGTCGGGTTCCGCCGCGGGCCCGTCACCGCGGCGGTGGGCGTCCAGCTGCGCGCGGGCGCGGTCGGCCTCGGCTTCCGCGCGCGTCCGCTCGGCGGCGCTGCGGCCGAAGCGCGCGGCGCGCGCGGCAGCCTCGGCGCGGGCCGACGCCCGGGCCCGGGCTTTGCGCGCGCGCTTCAGATTGATGATCTCGGCCATCGCCAAGCTACTCCGACGGGCCGATCATGGCTTCGGGGCGCACGATGCGGTCGAAGGTCGCCGCGTCCACGAAGCCCAGACGCACCGCCTCCTCGCGCAGGGTGGTGCCGTTGCGGTGCGCGGTCTTGGCGACGAGGGTCGCCTTGTCGTAGCCGATCACCGGGGCCAGCGCCGTGACTAGCATCAGCGACTCGCGCATCAGCTGGGCGATGCGGGTCTCGTTCGCCTCTACCCCGTCAACGCAGTTGACGGCGAACGACCGCGCGGCGTCGCCCAGAAGCTGCACCGACTGCAGCACGTTGTAGGCGATCATCGGCTTGAAGACGTTGAGCTCGAAATGCCCCTGCGAGCCCGCAAAGCCGACCGCGGCATCGTTGCCCATGACATGGGCGCAGACCATCGTCAGCGCCTCGGCCTGGGTCGGGTTGACCTTGCCCGGCATGATCGAGCTGCCCGGCTCGTTCTCGGGCAGGATCAGCTCGCCCAGGCCCGAGCGCGGGCCCGAGCCGAGCAGGCGGATGTCGTTGGCGATCTTGAAGAGGCTCGCGGCCACGACCCGCAGCGCGCCGGACAGCTCGAGCAGCGCGTCATGGGCGGCCAGCGCCTCGAACTTGTTCGGCGCGGTGACGAAGGGCATCCCGGTGAGCGCGGCGATCTCGGCCGCCACGCCCTCGGCCCAGCCCGTCCTGGTCGCAAGCCCGGTGCCGACCGCCGTGCCGCCCTGCGCAAGCTCCATGACCGCGGGCAGCGCCGCCTTCACCCGGCGGATCCCCATGGCCACCTGATGCGCGTAGCCGCCGAACTCCTGCCCCAGCGTCAGGGGCGTGGCGTCCTGGGTGTGGGTCCGGCCGATCTTGATGATATGGGCGAAGGCCGCCGCCTTGGCCGCCAGCGCCGCGTGCAGCCGCTCGAGCCCCGGCAGCAGCATGTCGCGCACCGTCACGGCCGCCGCGACATGCATCGCGGTGGGGAAGGTGTCGTTGGACGACTGGCTCATGTTGACGTGGTCGTTGGGGTGGACGGGCGTCTTGGACCCCATCACCCCGCCCAGCATCTCGATCGCGCGGTTGGCGATCACCTCGTTGGCGTTCATGTTGGTCTGGGTGCCCGAACCCGTCTGCCAGACCACCAGCGGAAAGTGGTCGTCCCACCTGCCCGCCGCGACCTCGGCCGCCGCCGCCTCGATCGCCTGCCCGAGCCGGGGGTCGAGCTTGCCCTGGGCCACGTTCACCCGCGCCGCGGCCTGCTTGATGACGCCCAGCGCGCGGATGATCGCAACCGGCTGACGCTCCCACCCGATGGGGAAGTTCAGGATCGACCGCTGCGTCTGGGCCCCCCAGTAGCGGTCGGCCGGGACCTCGATGGCCCCGAAGCTGTCGGTCTCGGTGCGGGTCGCTGTCATGGGGTGCCTCCGGCGGTCCGTCACGCTCTCATAGGGCGGGCCGGGGCCGGCGGCAACCGGGGCCCCGCAGACTAGCGGTTGTCCTTGCGGAAGCGGTCGAGGCGCACCACCTCGGCTGCGGGTGCGCTGGGCTCGGGGCCGTCGCCGCCCTCGTCGCCGCCGTCCTCGTCCTCGTCCTCGACCTCGTGGGTCTCGAACCGCAGGCCGAACTCGACCGAGGGATCGACGAAGGTGCGGATCGCGTCGAAGGGGATGTAGAGCGGCTCGGGCCGGTTGCCGAAGTTGAGCGTGACGGCAAAGCCGTCGTCGTCCACCTCGAGCCCGGTGAACCAGTGCTGCAGCACCACGGTCATGTCGCCCGGATAGCGGTCGTGCAGCCAGTCGGCCAGCCGCACGCCCGGGGCGTTGGTGTCGAAGGTGATGAAGAAGTGGTGGTTTCCCGGCAGCCCGCGCGCGGCAACGTCCGCCAGAACCTTCCGCATCAGGCCGCGCATCGCCTGGTGCATCAGGGTGCCGTAGTCGATCGAGCGGGCCATGGGCCGGGTTCTCCGCGGTGTCGCTGCCCGCACCATAGGGGATTCGGGACCGAAGGGAAGGGGCCTCGGGCCGCCGCCGGCGACGCCGTCAGCCCGACATCGCGCTGCCGCCCTGGCGTGCCAGCCACAGGTTGACCGCCAGCAGGATGGTCGAGGTGACGGCGATGGCGATGGTGCTCATCGCCATGCCGGTCTGCACCGAGCCCTGCTCGAACTGCGAAAAGACGAAGGTGCCCACGGTGCGCACCCCGGCCGGGGCGAGCATGATCGAGGCGACAAGCTCGCGGCTGGCGATGGCGAAGACGAGCATCATCGCCGCGATCAGCGAGGGCGCCATGAGCGGCAGAAGCACATGGGCCAGCACCCGCGGCGGCGCCGCGCCCGCCACCCGCGCGGCATCGTCAAGGCTTGTCCCGATCTGGCGCAGCCGGGCGACGGCGTAGCGGATCGGGTAGGGCAGCAGGATCGCGGTGTAGGCCACCAGCAGGATCGCCGTGGTGCCGTAGAGCGTCACGGGAAGGAACGGGCTGTTCCACGCCAGGATCACCCCTACCGCCAGCACGATCGCGGGGATCGCGTTGGGCAGCACCGAGAGCGCATCCATCGCCTGCCGGCCGCGCCCCTGGCCGCGCACCACGATCACCGCCACCGCCGCGGCGATGGCCGCAGTGGCCAGGGCGGTGGCCAGCGCGAGCCAGCCCGAGGTGGCCAGCGCCTGCGCCGCCCGCCCGCCGGCGCGGAAGATGGGCGCATAGTGGCGGGCATCGAAATTGTCCCAGGCCAGCCCGCCCGAGATCGTGCCCATGAACGAGGTTGCGACGATGGCCGCCAGCGGGATCACCACGCCGATCGCCGCCACCAGCGCAAACAGCATCAGGGCCGGGACGGTCCAGACCCCCAGCCGCGCCTTCTGAAGGCTGGCGGGCTTGCCCGACTGCGCGACATAGGAGCGCCGCGTCGCCACCCAGTTCTGCACCGCGAAGGCCAGAAGCGCCATCGCCATCAGGATGACCGAGCCCATCGCCGCCCCGGAAAGGTCGATGGGGAAGTCCGACAGGCGGGTGTAGATGCCGGTCACCAGCACGTCGAAGCCGGTGCGCGCGGCCAGCGCCGCGGGCGTGCCGAACTCCTCGATCGACATGGCAAAGACGATCAGCAGGCTGGCCGCAATGCCCGGAATCGACAAAGGCAGGGTGATCAGCAGGAAGGCCCGGATCGGCCCGGCCCCCGACACCCGCGCGGCCGCGGCAAAGCGGCTGCCGACCCCTTCGAGCGAGCGCGAGACGGCGAAATAGACCAGCGGAAAGAGGTTCAGCGTCATCACGAAGGCGACGCCGGCAAAGGTGAAGAGCTGCCGGCCCATGTCGAACCCCGCCAGCTGGAAGAGATAGCCGCGCGGCTGCAGCGTCATCGTCCAGGCGATGGCGGCGATGAAGGGCGGGATCAGGAAGGGGATGAGGAACACCACATCCCAAAGCCGCGCGCCCGGGATGCGGAACAGCCCCCGCAGCACGCCGATGGGCAGCCCGAAGATCAGGCTGCCCAGCATCGCCGCGCCGGCGAGCATGAGCGTGTTCTGCGTCTGGATCAGAAGCCGCGAGTTGCCCGTCAGCAGGTCGAGCCGGGCGAAGGGATCGGCGAGCGAGCCGCGGGCGAAGCCCGGGAAGATCGCCTGCGCCAGGATGAAGGCCACGGGCAGCGCGATCAGCACGATGAGCGCCGTCGCGGCGGCAAACGTCATCAGGGCGGCGGCGCGGGGCATGGCGGGCGGCGGGTGGGCAGCGGCGCGGGTCGGCAGCGGCGCGGGTGGGCAGCGGCGCGGGTCGGCAGGGGCGCGGAGGGGGGGCGGCGGGGAGGGGGCGGCGGGAGAGGGGGGCGGGGCCGCCGCGGCGGCCCCGCGCACCGGCCTCAGCGGCCGAGGACGACCTTGTTGAAGCGCGCGATGATCTCGTCGCGCCGGGCGGCGACGGCGTCCTCGTCCACCTCGATCACCCGGGTCTCGGCGATGCCCGGCCGCAGGCCCGGCACATCGGCGCGCGCGGGCATCATCCAGGTCTCGGCCACCAGCCGCTGGCCTTCGTCCGAAAGCACATAGTCGACGAAGGCCTTGGCCGCGTCGGGGTTCGCGGTGGAGGCGAGGATCATCATCGGCCGCGGCGCGATCACCGTGCCCGAAGCCGGGACGATCACCTCGATCGTCTCGCCCTTGGCGGCCTGGCCATAGCTGATGTAGTCCACCGCCCCGAACACCGCCGCCTTGGCCCCCTGCAGCACCGGGTTCAGCGCCGCCGCGTTCGGCCCCGGCACGATCATGCCGTTGGCGGCCAGATCGGCCAGAAGCGCCCAGGCGCCTTCGCCCATCGCCGCCTCGAGCCCCGCGACAAGGTCGAAGGCCGCGCCCGACTGCGCCGGGTCGGGCATGGTCACGAGGTCACGGAAGGCCGGGCCGGCAAGGTCGGCCCATTCCGCCGGGCGCGGGGTGCCCGAGTTCGTGTTCCACACCATGGCGAGCGCCGAGATCCCCTGCGCGACGTAGAACGGATGCTTGAGAAAGTCGGGCACCATCGCGGCGTTGGGCGAGAGATACTCCATCAGCAGCCCGCGCGCGTGCAGGTCGCGCGCCGAGCCCCAGCTGGCCGAGATCACCACATCGGCCTGGGGGTTGGCCGCCTCGGCCTCGAGCCGGGCCATCACCTGGCCGGTGGTGCCCTGAAAGACGTTGACCGTCGTGCCGGTCTGGGCGCGGAAGCCTTCGGCCAGCGCATCGGCCAGCCCGCCCGGCCCAGCGGTGTAGAGCGTGATCGTCTGGGCCGGGGCGGCAACGGCCACGAGCGCCAGCGCGGCGGTCAGGGTGAAGGTTCGCAGCATGGAACAACTCCTTCTGGGATGGGATCGCGTGGGCGCATCAGGCGGCGGCCGGCCACAGGCACAGGCGGTCGCGGTTCAGCGCAAGGCCGATCGCCTCGCCCGGCCGTGCCGGGCGGTCGGCCGGGCAGACCAGATGCGCCGAATCGTCGCCGGCCCCGAGCGCGAGGTGCAGCAGATAGCGGTCGCCCTGGAACTGGCAGCGGATGACGCGCGCCCGCAGCTCGGCCCCGCCGGGATCGGCCGGCCTGACGGCGGTGCGCGGCACGAGAAGATGCGCAGGCCCCGACGCGGCGGCCGCAGGCAGGGCGCCCGCGGGCAGGGCGATGTCGCCGCCCGGCAGACGGAACCGCGCCCCCTCGACCCGCCCCGCCAGCACCGCGCCGATGTTGAGGAAGCGCGCCACCTCGACCGTCGCCGGCCGGGCGAACAGCGCCTCGGGCGCGTCGATCTGGGCCAGCCGGCCGTCGAGCATCACCGCCACGCGGTCGGCGATGGTGAAGGCCTCGGCCTGGTCGTGGGTGACGTAGATCGCCGACAACCCCAGCCGGCGCAGGAGCGCGCCGATCTCGACCGCAAGGCTTTCGCGCAGCTCGCGGTCGAGGTTCGACAGCGGCTCGTCAAACAGCACCAGCGGCGGCTCGGCCACCACCGCGCGCGCCAGCGCCACCCGCTGCTGCTGGCCGCCCGACAGCGTGCCGGGCCAGCGCGCCGCAAGATGGCCGAGCGCCACCTGCTCGAGCGCCGCCTGCGCCCGCGCCCGCCGCGCCGCCCGCGGCATGCCGCGCATCCGCAGCGGGAAGGCCACGTTGTCGATCACGCTCAGATGCGGCCAGAGCGCGTAGTCCTGGAATACCATGCCGAGGCCGCGCGCCTCGGGCGGGGCGGCAGCCTCTGCGCCCTCGGCCACGATCCGCCCGCCGATCGCGATGCGCCCCGCGCTCGGGGGCAGAAGCCCCGCGACGATGCGCAGGAAGGTGGTTTTGCCGCAGCCCGAGGGGCCGAGCAGCGCCACCACATCGCCCGCCGCCAGCGTCAGGTCCACCCCCTCCAGCACCGCCTTGCCGTCGAAGCTGCGCCCTATGCCCACGGCTTCCAGGGCCACGTCCGTCACGGTGTGCGTCGGAAGATCCCGCATGGGCCGTGGATAGCAACGCCGGGTAACAGGTCCGTGACAGGGTGGCGCGTCCGCCGGGCCGCGGTGCCGCCCGTTCGGGGTGTGCCTTGACCAGCGGTCGGGGGCGCCGGGGCAAACGACGGGGCAGTCCGGCGCGTCGCGCGGCGCCATCCCGCCCCCGCGCGCCCGCGCCCGCCCTGCCAAGCCGCGCCCGCGCGGCGCATCCTGTCCATCCGCCGGGCGGCGGTGTTGGGGCGATGTCGGCGCGGGTGATGGCAGCCTCATGCGCGCCGCACCGCCGCCTTGGCTTGCACATCGTATAATCGTATACAATCATGCCCGGGCCTCCCCGGTCGAAGGAGCTCTGCGCCGATGCCCGACCCCAAGACGCCCCGGCCTGCCGATGCGCCGCTGCTCGAGGTCGAGGACCTTTCGGTGCGGTTCGGCCAGGTCGTGATCCTGAACGGCCTGAGCTTCGGCCTGCAGCCGGGCGAGATCCTCGGCATCGTCGGCGAGTCGGGCAGCGGCAAGAGCATGACGGCGCTGGCCGCGATGCGGCTGCTGCCCCCCGGGGGCACGCTGTCGGCCAGGCGGCTGCGGCTTCTGGGCGAGGATCTGCTTGCGGCGCGCGAGCCGCGGCTGGAGGAGCTGCGCGGCGGCACGATGAGCATGATCTTCCAGGAGCCGATGACCGCGCTGAACCCGGTGATGACCATCGGCGAGCAGCTGGTCGAGACGGCGCGGCGGCATCTGCGCCTGTCCCCCGCGGCGGCGCGCGCGCGGGCGGTCGAGGCGCTGGCGCGCGTCGGCATCCCCTCGCCGCGGTCGCGGATCGACGACTATCCCCACCGCCTCTCGGGCGGGATGCGGCAGCGCGTGATGATCGCCATGGCGCTGATCTGCCGCCCGAAACTGCTGATCGCCGACGAGCCCACCACGGCGCTGGACGTCACCATCCAGGCCCAGATCCTCGACCTGATGCTCGACCTTCAGGCCGAATACGGCATGGGCATCATCCTGATCAGCCACGATCTCGGCGTGGTCTCGGCCTTCTGCGACCGGGTGCTGGTGATGTATCTCGGCCAGGTGGTCGAGGAGGCGCCGGCGGCGCGGATGTTCGGCCATCCGCGCCACCCCTATGCCGAGGGGCTGCTGGCCTCGATCCCGCCGCTCGACCGCGACGTGGCGCGGCTTCGGGCGATCCCGGGCAGCGTGCCGCCGATCTTTTCGCCCCCGCCCGGCTGCCGCTTTGCCCCGCGCTGCGGCCATGCCCGGCCGGTCTGCGCCACGGTCGTGCCGCCGATGGTCGCGGCCGCCCCCGGCCACCGCGTCGCCTGCCTGCGCGAGACCGGCTTTGCCCTGCCTGCGGCCCGGCCGTGACCGCGCCGCTGGTCGAGGTCTCGGGCCTGACCAAGGCCTTCGCCACCGGCGGCGGGCTGTTCGGCCGGCCCGGGCGCATCCTTGCGGTGGACGACGTGAGCTTTGGCATCGCCCGGGGCGAGACCCTGGGGCTGGTGGGCGAATCAGGCTGCGGCAAGACGACGACGGGCCGGCTGGTGCTGCGGCTGATCGAGCCCACCGCGGGGGCGGTGCGCTTCCGCGGGCAGGACATCCTCGGCCTGCCGGCGCCGGCGATGCGCGCGCTGCGGCGCGAGATGCAGATCGTCTTTCAGGACCCCTTCGGCGCGCTCAACCCGCGGATGACGGCGGGCGAGCTGATCATGGAGCCGCTGGTGATCCACGGCCGGGGCGACGCGGCGGCGCGCGAGTCGCGGCTGCGCATCCTGCTCGACCTTGTCGGTCTGGCGGCCTGGCAGGCGGGGCGCTTCCCGCACGAGTTCTCGGGCGGCCAGCGCCAGCGGCTGTGCATCGCGCGGGCGCTGGCGCTGAACCCGGCGTTCCTGGTCTGCGACGAGGCGGTGTCGGCGCTCGACGTCTCGGTCCAGGCGCAGGTGCTGAACCTGCTGGCCGACCTGCGCGCCGAGCTCGGGCTCACCTATCTCTTCATCTCGCACGACCTCGGCGTGGTGCGCTACATCTCCGACCGGGTGGCGGTGATGTATCTTGGCCGCATTGCCGAGATCGGGACCAAGGCCGCGATTTTCGACGCCCCCGCGCATCCCTATACCCGGGCGCTGCTGAACTCGGTTCCTTCGGCGCAGAAGGGGCGCAAGAGCTTCTTCACCATCCCCGGCGACGTGCCGAGTGCGGCGAACCCGCCGCCCGGCTGCCGCTTTCACACCCGCTGTCCGCTGGCCACCGACCGCTGCCGGACCGAGACGCCCGCGCTGCGCCCCTTCGGTCTGGAGCGCAAGGTGGCCTGCCATCGCGCGGGCGAGGCCTAGGCCAGCGGCCCGCCCGGCAGGGGTGGCGCAACCGGCGCCCGCCGCGCGCTATTCCACCGTCACCGACTTGGCGAGGTTGCGCGGCTGGTCCACGTCGGTGCCCTTGGCGACGGCGGTGTGATAGGCCAGAAGCTGCGCCGGCAGGGCGTAGAGGATGGGGGCAAGCATCTCGGGCGCCTCGGGCAGCACCAGGGTGCGCGCCGCATCCTCGCCCGCCGCGGCCGCCCCGGCGGGATCGGTGATCAGGATCGCCCGGCCGCCGCGCGCGATGACCTCGTGCATGTTCGACAGGGTCTTGTCGAACAGGTCGTCCCTCGGCGCCAGCACCACCACCGGCACGCGCGCGTCGATCAATGCGATGGGTCCGTGCTTGAGTTCGCCCGCCGCATAGCCTTCGGCGTGGATGTAGCTCAGTTCCTTCAGCTTCAGCGCCGCCTCGAGCGCCAGCGGATACATCGGACCGCGGCCGAGGAAAAGCACGTCCTGCGCCCCGGCCAGCCCCTGGGCCAGCGCCGCCACCTCGCGCGAGAGCCCGAGCGCATGGTTCATCAGGCCCGGCAGCGCGCGCAGCCCGGCCAGCCGGTCGGCCAGGGCCTCGGGCGACAGCCGGCCGCGGTCGGACGCGGCCTTCAGCGCCAGCAGGGCCAGGACCGTCAACTGGCAGGTGAAGCCCTTCGACGAGGCGACGCTGACCTCCACCCCCGCCAGGATCGGCAGCGCAAGGTCGGACTCGCGCGCGATCGACGAGGTGGGCACGTTGACGACCGAGACGACCCGCGCGACCTTGCCCTTCGCGTAGCGCAGCGCGGCGAGCGTGTCGGCCGTCTCGCCCGACTGGCTGACCAACACCGCCCAGCCGTGCGCCGACAGCGGCGGCTCGCGGTAGCGGAACTCGGACGCGATGTCGACCTCGACGGGCAGGCCCGCGATCCGCTCGAACCAGTATTTCGCCACCATGCCGGCGTAAAAGGCCGTGCCGCAGGCGACGATGGTCAGCCGCTCGACGGCGCGGAAATCGACCGCCTCTGGCAGGGCCAGGCCAAGCCCGTCGTCGGACAGGTAGTGGCGCAGCGCGTCGGCGATCACCGACGGCTGTTCGGCGATCTCCTTGGCCATGAAGTGCCGGTGGCCGGCCTTTTCGATCCGCACCGCGTCGATCTCGATGCGCTCGGTCGCCCGGTGCACCTGCCGCCCCGCGGCATCGCGGATCTCGGCGCCCGCGCGGGTGACCACGGCCCAGTCGCCCTCTTCGAGATAGGTGATCCGGTCGGTCAGCGGCGCCAGCGCGATGGCGTCCGAGCCCACGAACATCTCGCCCTGCCCGTGCCCGATGGCCAGCGGCGAGCCGCGGCGGGCGGCGATCAGCAGGTCGTCCTCGCCCTCGAACAGGAACAGCAGCGCGAAGGCCCCGCGCAGCCGCCCCAGCGTCTCGGCCGCCGCCGCGCGCGGCGCAAGGCCGCGCGCCAGCGCCCGCGCGGCCAGAAGCGCCACGATCTCGGTGTCGGTCTCGCTGCTGCAGTGGTAGCCGTCGGCGGCAAGCTCGGCCCGAAGCTCGCGGAAGTTCTCGATGATGCCGTTGTGGACCACCGCCACCGGGCCGGCCCGGTGGGGATGGGCGTTCGTCACCGTCGCGGCGCCGTGGGTGGCCCAGCGGGTGTGGCCGATGCCCGCCTTGCCCGGCAGCGGGTCGTGCACCAGCAGGTCCGAGAGGTTGACCAGCTTGCCCACCGCCCGGCGCCGGTCGAGCCGGCCGTGGTGGACGGTCGCGATGCCGGCCGAGTCGTAGCCCCGGTACTCGAGCCGCTTGAGCGCCTCGACAAGCAGCGGCGCCACCTCGTGCGCGCCGAGGATGCCGACGATGCCGCACATCTCACGCCTCTCCGGGCCCGGGCCTTGCGGCGCGCAGCCGGGCGAAGAAGCGCGCGGCGAAGCCCGGCCGCACCTGCTGCCGGGCGCGGGCGACGCCCAGCGCGCCGTCGGGGACATCCATGGTGATCACCGAGCCCGACGCCGTCATCGCCCCGGCGCCGATGCGCACGGGGGCCACCAGCATCGTGTCCGAGCCGATGAAGGCGCCCGCCCCGATCTCGGTGCGGTGCTTGGAGACGCCGTCATAGTTGCAGGTGATCGTCCCCGCGCCCAGGTTCGCCCCCGCGCCCACATGCGCGTCGCCGACATAGGCGAGGTGGTTGACCTTGGCGCCCTCGTCCAGCACCGCGGCCTTGATCTCGACGAAGTTGCCCACGCGCACGTCCTCGGCCAGCTCCGCCCCGGGGCGAAGCCGGGCGAAGGGGCCGACGACCGCGCCGCGGCTGACATGGCAGCCCTCGAGATGGCAGAAGGCGCGGATCTCGGCGCCGCTTTCGACCGTGACGCCGGGGCCGAACACCACATGCGCGCCGATCGTCGCGTCGCGCCCGATCTCGGTGTCATAAGCGAAGATCACCGATGCGGGATCGTCCAGCGCCACCCCGGCCTCGAGCGCCGCGGCCCGGGCGCGCGCCTGAAAGGCGGCCTCGGCCGCGGCAAGCTCGGCGCGGGTGTTGATGCCGAGCGTCTCGGCCTCGTCGCAGCGCAGGACGCCCACGCCCAGCCCCTCGGACCGGGCCAGGGCGGCGAGGTCGGTAAGGTAATATTCCCCCTTGCGGTTGGCGTTGCCGATCCGCGGCACAAGCCGCGCGAAAAGCCCGATGTCCGCGCAGACCACACCGCTGTTGCAGAGCGTTACGGCGCGTTCCTCGGGCGTTGCATCCGCATGCTCGACGATCCGCTCGACGCTGTCACCCTGCGCGAGAAGCCGGCCGTAACCCGTTGGGTCGGCAGCCTCGAACCCGAGGACGACCAGATCGTGCCGGGCCCGGGCACCCGCCAGCGCCGCCAGCGTCTCGCCGCGCAGGAAGGGCGTGTCGCCGTAGAGCACGACGAGATCGCCCGCAAAGCCCCCGAGCGCGGGCAGCGCGGCGGCCACGGCATCGGCGGTGCCGCGGCGCTCGGGCTGATGGACGATCAGCGCCTCGGGCTCGGCCGCGCGCGCGGCGCGCGCCACCGCCTCGGCGCCGAAGCCGGTGACGACGACGATGCGCTCGGGCTCGAGCGCGCGGCCCGCGCGCAGGGCGTGCCACAGCAGCGGCGCGCCGGCCAGCCGGTGCAGCACCTTGGGGGTGTCGGAGTTCATCCGCGTGCCCTCGCCCGCGGCAAGAACGATCAGCGCCGTGCCCATGCAAGCCCCTTTCCTCGGGTTGCCGACCGTTCTACCGAGGCGGGGGGGCGGGCCGCAAGCGCCCCCGCACTCACGCCCCGTTTCAGGAGGGACATCTTGCGCTGCGCCATCCTCGACCTCGACGGCACGCTGGCCGACACCTCGGCCGACCTGATCGCGGCGGCCAACCTCTGCCTCGAGCGCCTGGGCGGGGTGCCGCTGGAGGCGTCGGCGGATGCCGCCATCGCCTTCGCCGGCGGGCGGGCGATGTTGCGGGCGGGGCTCGAGCGCGCCGGGCAGGCGGCGGACGAAGCGCGCATCGCCGCCGCCTATCCGGCGCTGCTGGAAGCCTACCGCGCGAGGATCGACGCCGAGACGCGGCTATATCCCGGCGCGGCGGCGGCGATCGTCCGGCTTCGGGCCGCGGGCTGGCGCGTCGGCATCTGCACCAACAAGCCGGTCGATCTGGCCGAGCTTCTGCTCGTGCGGCTCGGGGTGCGGGGCCTGTTCCACAGCCTGGTCGGCGCCGGCAGCCTGGCGGTGCGCAAGCCCGACCCGGCGCCTTACCGCGCCGCGGTCGCCGCGGCGGGCGGGGATCTGGCGCGCTCGTTCCTGCTGGGCGACACGGTGACCGACCGCGACACCGCCCGGGCGGCGGGCGTGCCCGTGGCGCTGGTGGCCTTCGGACCCGAGGGGGCGGGGGTCGCCCGTCTTGCGCCCGACGCGCTGCTGGGGCATTTCGACGAGCTCGATGCGCTGGCCGCGCGGCTGGTGGCCTGAGCAATGCGCCGGCGGCACGGTTGACCGCGCCCGGTGCCGGCCGTAGGCATGGGGCACCCCGAGGGTCGGGAGGCGTCGATGTTCACCGCGGGCCTGCGATTCGATCTGGGCGAGGATGTGAACGCCCTGCGCGCCATGGTGCACGACTGGGCGCAGGCGCGCGTGGCGCCGATGGCCGCGGCGATCGACCGCGACAACCGCTTTCCCGCGGCGCTCTGGCGCGAGATGGGCGAACTCGGGCTGCTCGGGATCACCGTCGAGGAGGCCTGGGGCGGCGCCGGCCTTGGCTATCTGGCGCATGCGGTGGCGGTGGAGGAGATCGCGCGCGCCTCGGCCTCGGTCGCGCTGTCCTACGGCGCGCATTCCAACCTATGCGTCAACCAGATCCGGCTGAACGGGACCGAGGTGCAGAAGCGGCGCTATCTGCCCGGGCTGATCGCGGGCGAGCATGTCGGCGCGCTGGCGATGTCCGAGGCAGAGGCGGGGTCGGACGTGGTCTCGATGCGGCTTCGGGCCGAGCGGCGCGACGGCCACTACCGGCTGAACGGCACGAAATACTGGATCACCAACGGCCCCGTGGCGGATGTGGTGGTGGTCTACGCCAAGACCGACCCCGAGGCGGGCGCCAGGGGGATCACCGCCTTCATCGTCGAGCGCGGGATGGCGGGCTTCTCGACCTCGCCGCATTTCGACAAGCTCGGGATGCGCGGGTCGGACACGGGCGAGCTGATCTTCGCCGACTGCGCGGTGCCGGCCGAGAACGTGCTGGGCGAGGAGGGCAGGGGCGTGCGGGTGCTGATGTCGGGGCTCGACTACGAGCGGGTGGTGCTGGCGGGGATCGGGCTGGGCATCATGGCCGCCTGTCTCGATGCGATCATGCCCTACATGAAGGCGCGGCATCAGTTCGGCCAGCCGATCGGCAGCTTCCAGCTGATGCAGGGCAAGATGGCCGACATGTACACTGCGCTCAACTCGGCCCGCGCCTATGTCTACGAGGTCGCGCGCGCCTGCGACCGGGGGCAGGTGACGCGGGCGGATGCCGCGGCCTGCGTGCTCTATGCCAGCGAGCAGGCGATGGTGCAGGCGCATCAGGCGGTGCAGGCGATGGGGGGCGCGGGGTTTCTGGCCGATGCGCCGGTGGCGCGGCTGTTCCGCGACGCCAAGCTGATGGAGATCGGGGCGGGCACGTCCGAGATCCGGCGGATGCTGATCGGGCGCGAGATGCTGGCGGCGGTGGAATGAGCCCGATGACCCGCCGCGCGCCCCTGCCTCGTCCCGGCCCCGGGCCGTCCCGGGCCGGCCGCGCCCGTGGCCGGGGATGAGCTGCGGGGATGGAGAGCCATCGCGGCGTGGTGCTCGGACAGGGGCTGCCCGGCCTGGCCAGGGCGCTGGACTGGCTGACCACGGGGATCGAGCTGGTCGCCGTGGCGATCCTGCTGGTCGGGCTTGTCCGCTTCCTCGTGGGCTTCGTGGCGGCCGAGGCGGGCGAGGCGGGGATGCCCCGGGCGCGGCGCCAGAACGCCGGGCGGATCCTGCTGGCGCGCTACATCCTCGCCGCGCTCGAGGTGTTCATCGTGGCCGACCTGATGGCCACGGTGCTGACGCTGTCGCTGCAAAGCCTTGCCTTCCTTGCGGCGCTGGTGCTGATCCGGTCGGTCATCAGCTGGTTTCTCGACCACGAGATCCGCGCCATGCAGCACCGGGGCGAGAACGGATGACGGACCGCGCGCGAAAGGGCAGGCGATGCGGCTGATCTCGAAGGCACATCCCGCCTCCGAGGCGTTCCGCGCCAACCGCGCCGCGCATCTTGCCGCGCTCGAGGAGATCGCCGCGGCGGCCGCGCTGGCGGCGGCGGGCGGCGGGCCCGCGGCGCTGGCCCGGCATGTCGGCCGCGGCAAGCTGCCGCCGCGGGTGCGGGTGGCGGGGCTGCTCGATGCCGGCTCGCCCTTTCTCGAACTGGGCGCGACGGCGGCGCATGGGATGTATGGCGGTGAGGCGCCCTGCGCCGGGCTGATCGCCGGGGTGGGCCGGGTGCACGGGCGCGAGGTGATGGTGGTGGCCAACGACGCCACGGTGAAGGGCGGCACCTACTATCCCATGACCGTCAAGAAGCATCTCCGCGCCCAGGAGATCGCCGAGCAGAACCGGCTGCCCTGCATCTATCTGGTCGATTCGGGCGGGGCCAACCTGCCCAACCAGGACGAGGTGTTCCCCGACCGCGACCATTTCGGCCGCATCTTCTACAACCAGGCGCGGATGTCGGCGCAGGGCATCGCGCAGATCGCCGTCGTCATGGGCTCCTGCACCGCCGGGGGGGCCTATGTGCCGGCGATGTCGGACGTCTCGATCATCGTGCGCGGGCAGGGCACGATCTTTCTTGCCGGCCCGCCGCTGGTGAAGGCCGCGACGGGCGAGGTGGTGAGCGCCGAGGACCTGGGCGGGGGCGAGGTGCATACGCGCCTGTCGGGCGTGGCCGATGACCTGGCCGAGGACGACGCCCATGCGCTGGCGCTGGCGCGCCGGGCGGTCGCCGCGCTGAACCGCGGCCCCGGGGGGCAGGTGGCGCGCGCAGCGCCCGAGCCGCCCGCCTACGACCCCGAGGAGATCCTGGGCGTGGTGCCTGCAAGCCTTTCCACCCCCTACGACATCCGCGAGGTGATCGCCCGCATCGTCGACGGCTCGCGCCTGGACGCGTTCAAGGCCCGCTTCGGCGAGACGCTGGTGACGGGCTTCGCCCATATCGAGGGGATCCCGGTGGGGATCGTCGCCAACAACGGCGTGCTGTTCTCGGACAGCGCGGTCAAGGGCGCGCATTTCGTCGAGCTCTGCAGCCAGCGCGGCATCCCGCTGGTGTTTCTGCAGAACATCACCGGCTTCATGGTCGGCCGCCGCTACGAGAACGAGGGGATCGCGCGGCACGGGGCCAAGATGGTCACGGCGGTGGCGACAACGGCGGTGCCCAAGGTCACGGTGATCGTCGGCGGCTCGTTCGGGGCGGGCAACTACGGCATGGCCGGGCGCGCCTATGCGCCGCGCTTCCTGTGGACCTGGCCCAGCAGCCGCATCGCGGTGATGGGCGGGGCGCAGGCGGCGGGCGTGCTGGCCACGGTGCGGCGCGAGGCGGTGGAGCGGGCGGGGGGCGCCTGGTCGGAGGCGGAGGAGGCCGCGGTCCGCCGCCCCGTGCTCGAGATGTTCGAGCGCCAGAGCCACCCGCTTTATGCCTCGGCCCGGCTGTGGGACGACGGGGTGGTGGACCCGCGCAAGACGCGCACGGTGCTGGCGCTCTCGCTCGAGGCCGCGCTGAATGCGCCGATCGGGGAGACACGCTTCGGCGTGTTCCGGATGTGAGCGCGCGGATGTTCCGCCGCATCCTGATCGCCAACCGCGGCGAGATCGCCTGCCGGGTGATCGACAGCTGCCGGCGCCTGGGGGTCGGCACCGTTGCGGTCTATTCCCAGGCCGATGCCGGGGCGCGGCATGTGGCGATGGCCGATGCGGCGCTTCCCATCGGCGGGCCCGCCCCGCGCGAGAGCTACCTGCGCGGCGAGGCGATCATCGCCGCGGCGCTGGCCGCCGGGGCCGAGGCGATCCATCCCGGCTACGGCTTTCTCTCGGAGAACCCCGACTTCGCCGCGGCGGTCGAGGCGGCGGGGCTGGTCTGGATCGGCCCGCCCCCCGCAGCGATCCGCGCGATGGGGCTGAAGGATGCCGCCAAGCGGCTGATGGCGGCAGCAGGGGTGCCGGTGGTGCCCGGCTATCACGGCGACAACCAGGACCCCGAGCATCTGGCCGGCGCCGCCGACGCCATCGGCTGGCCGGTGCTGATCAAGGCCGTGGCGGGCGGCGGCGGCAAGGGGATGCGGCGCGTCGAGCGGCCGGGCGACTTCGCCGCCGCGCTCGAAAGCGCCCGGGCCGAGGCCCGGGGCGCCTTCGGCAACGACGCGGTGCTGGTGGAGACCTACGTCGGGACGCCGCGCCACATCGAGGTGCAGGTGTTCGGCGACGGGCGCGACGCGATCCATCTCTTCGAGCGCGACTGCTCGCTCCAGCGCCGCCACCAGAAGGTGATCGAGGAGGCGCCGGCCCCCGGCATGACCGCGGCGATGCGCGCCGCCATGGGGGCGGCGGCGGTGCGGGCGGCCCGGGCCATCGGCTACCGCGGCGCGGGGACGGTCGAGTTCATCGTCGATGCCCGCGACGGGCTGCGCGAGGACCGCTTCTGG
>CALJZN010000072.1 GCA_937983405.1 uncultured Paracoccaceae bacterium | reverse complement strand
GTGCCGCCGCCAGTGTCGCGCAGTCCGGCAGCCGGATGTCCGGCCGGACGGGTCGCCCGGTGCGGCCGGGGCCGACGCGTCGCCCCGCGCGCGCGCGGCACGACCGCGACGCCGCGATCCAAGCCGTCTGCCGATGAGGGCCGAGGGGCGCCCGGACGGACGTCCGCCGGGTCGGATGCCAGCCCCCTGGGGCCGAGCGCGGGGAGGGTTTGGCGCGCCCCGGTGCCGGACGACCGGAGTGGCAAGAGCCTGCCGCGGCCGATCGGGCCGGGCCCTGCCCGACCTCGGCAGCCGGTCGCGGCGGCGCCGGACGACGCTGACGATCAACGCTCCCTGCCGCGGTTCGGACAGCCCGGCGCGCCCGCCGGGCGACGGCATCGGAACCGCGGCCGGCGGGGTCGGGGGCGGAGGCGCGGGGAACGCCCACAAGCGGCGCGGCTCCGAGCGCAGGCTGCGGCGCGCCGCTCTGCTCCTGTCCCTGATGCAACGCGCGCCGCCCGGCCTAGCCGTGCATCATGCGTGGGCGCGGCGGGGCCACGGGCGCGCATCGCGCCGGGCGCGGGCCTGTCGGGCGCGACGGCGCCGGGACGGCGGGGCGCGCGCCGGTCTCAGGCCCGGGCGGCAGCCGCCGCGCCGGCCCAGTCGGCAAGCACCATCGGGTCGCCCGGCAGTCGCAGGGCCAGATCGCCGGCGAAGGCGCGAAAGGCCGCGAGGTTCAGGGCCGTGACCCCGACGAGAACGACCGTTCCCTGATCGACTGCCGCAGCGATCGCCGGAACGAGGCCGCGCCCCGCGACCTCGTTCCGGCCGAACTTGTTCACGATCAACACCGCCGCACCGTCGATCCGGCGCCCGACCTCGACTGCGACCGCCTCGAGCGCCCCGCCGTCCAGCCGGCAGCCGCCCGCGCCGGCGCCAAGCGTCTGGCTGATCGGCATGACCGGCCCGTCGGGCAGCACGCGCAGCTCCATGTCGCAGACATGCCGGTCCAGAGGCCGGGGACTGACCCGGACACAACCTGCCAGCCTGAGGCCGCGCGCCGCCAGCCGGTCGGCGACCTCGGTCAGGCAGGCGTCGATGGCCCCGGGGCCGGAGAGGCTGACGTATCCGATCCGCATGGCGAACCCTCCCTGGTTCCGGTTCGGCGCGGCAGGTCCGGGCGCGCTCAGGCCGGCGCGAGGGCGATGCCCTCGACCCTTGCCCCGGCCATGAGCGCCTCGGCATAGGCCCGCGCCGCGCGGACCCAGGCCGCCCTTTCCGCGGCCGCGCGCAGCCGCGGGGCGACCGCCGCAAAGGGTAGCACGGCACCCTCGGCCCGTGCGTCGAGCCGGACGACATGCAGGCCGTGGTGCGTCTCAACCGGCTCGGACGCGATCTCGCCGGGGGCAAGTTGGCGCAGCGCCGCCTCGAAGGGGGGCAGCGTGTCGCCCGGCCCGATCTGGCCCAGACAGCCGCCGGCCCTGCGGCTGTCACAGGCCGAATGCTCGGCCGCCAGCGCGGCAAAGCGTCCGGGGGTCCGGGCAAGCTCGGCGATCAACGCCGCCGCCCGCATCCGCGCCGCCGCCCTAGCGGCCCGATCCCCCGGCGCGGCCGGGAGGAGGATATGCGCGGCCTCCCACAGGTCGGGGGCGCGGAAACGCCCCGGGTCGGCGTCATAGGTCGCGCGCAGCGCGGCCTCCTCGACCGGCGCGGGGACGACCTCGGCCTCGAGCAGCTGCCGGATCAGCGCCTCGTCCCCGGTCTCGGTCCGGCCGGGCGCGGCCTCTTGCGGGGCCGGCACCAGGCCGAGCGCCCGCGCCCGGTCGAGCAGAAGCGCGCGCAGGACGAGGGCGCGGGCCGCCGCGCGCCAGGCCAGACCCGGCTTGCCGGGGGGCGCGCGGTGCAGCTGCGCCTCGGCCGCGATGGCGGCAGCCGGGATCCTCCGGCCGTTCACGGTGACGTCGGACAGGAGCGCGCCCATCTGCATCACTCCGCCGGCTGCATCGGGGCGGGGCGCCCCGCCTCGGGTGCCAGCCCCGTGCGCACCGGCTTGGCGCCCCGGCGCGAGCGGACGATCTGATAGCCCGGCCGCCACAGGAAGCGCAGCGGCACCGACAGCATGTGCACCAGCCGCGTGAACGGGAACAGCGCCACGATCACCATGCCGAGGAAGATGTGCAGCTTGTAGAGCCAGTGCACGCCCGCCACCTGCTCCCAGGCGTTGATCTGCAGGCCCATCACCGACTGCGACCAGATCATGAACTGCACCATCTTCGAGCCGTCCATATGCTCGAGCGTCAGCACGATCGTGCCCATCCCGACGACGATCTGCACCCACAGGATCGCCAGGATCGCGATGTCGGCAAAGGTCGAGTTGTTGCGGATCCGCGGATCGACCAAGCGGCGGTGCAGCAGCAGCGAGCAGCCGACGAAGGCCGCCGCCCCCGCGACCCCACCCAGCAGCACCGCCAGCCATTGCTTGAATCCGTAGGAAATGCCCAGTTCGTCCAGCACCCGAACCGGGGTGAACAGCCCGATCAGGTGGCCGAAGAACAGGACGATGATGCCGACATGGAACAGCACCGAACCCCAGATGAGCTGCCTGCGGCGCAGAAGCTGGCTCGAGGAGGATTTCCACGTGAACGGATCGCGTTCGTAGCGGGCGATGGAGCCCACCAGCGCCACGGCCAGGACGGCATAGGGCAGGATGCCGAAGATCAGGTAGTCAAGGTCGAAATTGTCGAACATGGGGGTCCTCCTAGGCCTGCGGGGCCGGTTGGGCCGGCAGGGCCATGCGTGCCAGGATGTCGCGGCCGACCGGGCAGCCGGCCGTCGGATCGGGGCCGAAGACGACCTGCGCCTCGGCGTAGGTGGCGTCGAGCGCGGCCAGATCCTCGGGGTCGTCGTCGGCTTCCTCCGCCAGCGTCCGGCCGGCCGCGGTGGCCGGGTCGGCGCGGGCGATAGCCACCAGCGCCGCCAGGACCGGGGCATAATCGCTCTCGCGCCGGGCCAGCCGTTCGGCCAGCGCCGCCAGGATCGGGCCGGCGTCGGCCAGGATGGCGCGGGCCTCGGCCAGCGGCCGGGTGCCGAGGTATTCCAGCAGCACCGGCAGATGGTCGGGCAATTCGGGCCCCGCAAGGTCGAACCCGCCCGCGCGGTAGGTCTCGAGCAGGTCCACCATGGCCTGCCCCCGGTCGCGCCCCTCGCCGTGGACATGCTCGAAGAGGTTCAGCGACAGCGTGCGCGAGCGGTCGAAGAGCAGCACGAACCGCTCCTCGAGATCGTAAAGGTCGCCCTGCTCCAGCCGGTCGCACAGCGGCGCCAGCGCCGCCGCGACATCGCCGGGCACCAGCCCCTCGGCGGCCAGAACCCGGCGGATCGCGGGGATGGCGGCCTGAAGATCGGCCGAGGGATAGCTGAGCAGGGCCGAGAGCGCCTTGAACGTCTTCATGACCGGATGAACTCCTGCGGGCTGCGGAACTTCCTGCCGCCCGAGAACAGCGACACGCCCGTGCTGCCGGTCGAGCACCCGTTGCCGTCGGTGAACCCGCAGCCGCCCTTGAGGTCGTAGGCGTCCTCGACCAGCTCGCGGTGGGTGGTGGGGATGACGAAGCGATCCTCGTAATTGGCGATGGCCATGATCCGGTACATCTCGTCGATCTGCGCGGGCCGCAGGCCGACGCGGGTGGCCAGCCCCTCGTCGATCACCCCGTCCACGGTCTTCGAGCGCATGTAGGAGCGCATCGCCAGCATCCGCTCGAGCGCCGCCGCGATCGGCGCCTCGTCTCCGGCCGTCAGCAGGTTGGCAAGATACTTCAGCGGGATGCGCAGGCTGCGCACATCCGGCATGTCGCCCTGCGCGGCGATCTTGCCCGCCTGGGCGGCGTTCTGGATCGGGCTGAGCGGCGGGATGTACCAGACCATCGGCAGGGTCCGGTATTCGGGGTGCAGCGGGAAGGCGATCTTCCACTCCATCGCCATCTTCCACACCGGGGAATGCCGGGCCGCCGCGATCCAGTCCTCGGGAATGCCCTCGGCCCTCGCATGGGCGATCACGCGCGGGTCGTCGGGGTCAAGGAACAGGCCGAGCTGGGCGTCGTAGAGGTTGGTCTCCTTCTCGACCCCGGCCGCCTCGGCGATCCGGTCGGCGTCGTAGAGCATGACACCGAGATAGCGGATGCGCCCGACGCAGGTTTCCGAACAGACCGTCGGCTCGCCGGATTCGAGGCGCGGATAGCAGAGCGTGCATTTCTCGGACTTGCCGCTCGACCAGTTGTAGTAGATCTTCTTGTACGGGCATCCCGACACGCACATCCGCCAGCCGCGGCATTTCTCCTGGTCGATCAGGACGACTCCGTCCTCCTCGCGCTTGTAGATCGCGCCCGAGGGACACGAGGCGACGCAGGCCGGATTGAGGCAATGCTCGCACAGCCGCGGCAGATACATCATGAAGGTGTTCTCGTATTCGCCGTAGATCGCCTTCTGCACCCCCTCGAAGTTGTAATCCTGCGACCGTTTGGCGAACTCGCCGCCGAGGATTTCCTCCCAGTTCGGGCCCCAGTCGATGCTTTCCATCCGCTCGCCGGTCAGCTTCGAGCGCGGGCGCGCGGTGGGAAAGGCCTGCAGCTCGGGCGCGGATTTCAGGTGGTCGTAGTCGAAATCGAACGGCTCGTAGAAGTCGTCGATCTCGGGCAGGTCGGGGTTGGCGAAGATGTTCGCCAGGATCCGCCATTTCGCCCCCTGCTTCGGCACCAGATGCCCGCGGGAGGTGCGGATCCAGCCGCCGTTCCAGCGCTTCTGGTTCTCCCAGTCCTTGGGATAGCCGATGCCAGGCTTGGTCTCGACGTTGTTGAACCAGGCGTATTCGACGCCTTCGCGGCTGGTCCAGACATTCTTGCAGGTCACCGAACAGGTGTGACACCCGATGCACTTGTCGAGGTTCAGCACCATGCCGATCTGAGCGCGCACTTTCATTCCGCGGCCTCCGGGGTTTGCGTGGCGGGACGGTCGAGCCAGTCGACCCGATGCATCTTGCGGACGATCACGAATTCGTCGCGGTTGGCGCCGACCGTGCCGTAGTAGTTGAAGCCGTAGGACTGCTGGGCATAACCGCCGATCATGTGGGTGGGCTTGACCACCGCCCGGGTGACCGAATTGTGGATGCCGCCGCGCTGACCGGTGATCTGCGATCCCGGCGTGTTCACAATCTTTTCCTGGGCGTGATACATGAACAGCGTGCCGTCCCGCATCCGCTGGCTGACCACCGCGCGGGCGGTGATCACGCCGTTGGCGTTGAACACCTCGACCCAGTCGTTGTCGACGATCCCGGCGGTCCTCGCGTCGTGCTCGGACAGCCAGACCACCGGCCCGCCGCGATTGAGCGTCAGCATCAGCAGGTTGTCGGAATAGGTCGAATGGATGCCCCATTTCTGGTGGGGGGTGATGAAGTTCAGCACCACGTGCTTCTCGCCCGAGGCCAGCGCGCGGGTCGCGTCCGGGGTGATGGTCTTGAGGTCCACCGGCGGGCGCCAGGTCACGAGGCTTTCGCCGAAGGCGCGCATCCACTCGTGATCCTGATAGAGCTGCTGGCGCCCGCTCAGGGTTCGCCAGGGGATCAGCTCGTGCACGTTGGTCCAGCCGGCGTTGTAGCAGACCTCCTCGCTCTCGATCCCCGACCAGGTGGGCGAGGAGATGATCTTGCGCGGCTGGGCGGCGATGTCGCGGAAGCGGATCTTCTCGTCGTGCTTGACCTCGGCCAGATGCGCATGCCGCCGCCCGGTGGCCCTCTCCAGCGCCTGCCAGGCCTTGACCGCCACCTCGCCGTTGGTTTCGGGCGCCAGCATCAGCACCACCTCGCAGGCGTCGATGGCCGTCTCGATCCGCGCCAGCCCCCGGGCGGGTCCCTCGGCATGGGTGCCGTTCAGGGCCTTGAGGTGGTGCACCTCGGTCCGGGTGTCCCAGCTGATCCCCTTGCCGCCGTTGCCGACCTTCTCCATCAGCGGGCCGAGCGCTGTGAACCGGGCGTAGAGGTTGGGATAATCCCGCTCGACCGCGATGAAGGCCGGCGCCGTCCTGCCCGGGATCAGGTCGCACTCGTCGCGCTTCCAGTCGCGCACCTCGGGCTGGGCGATCTCGGCCGGGCTGTCATGCTGCAGCGGCAGCGCCACAACGTCGGTCTCGACACCCAGGATCTCGGGCGCGACCTCGGAGAATTTCCGGGCGATGGCCTTGAAGATCTCCCAGTCGGTTTTCGAGTCGTAGGCCGGGTCCACCGCCGCCTGCAGCGGGTGGATGAACGGATGCATGTCCGAGGTGTTCAGGTCGTCCTTCTCGTACCAGGACGCGGTGGGCAGCACGACATCCGCGTAGACCGCGGTGGTGGACATGCGGAAGTCGATGCAGACGAGCAGGTCCAGCTTGCCTTCGGGCGCCTGATCGTGCCAGCGCGCCTCCACGGGCTTCTGCCGTCCCTCGGCGCCCAGGTCCTTGCCCTGGACGCCGTGATCGGTGCCGAGGAGGTGCTTGAGGAAATACTCATGCCCCTTGCCGGACGAGCCGAGCAGGTTCGACCGCCAGACGAAGAGGTTGCGCGGCCAGTTCTCGGGCGCGTCGGGGTCCTCGCAGGACATCTCGAGCCGCCCGGCCTTGAGCTCGCGCGCCACATAGTCCCGGGCCTCGATCCCCTCGGCCTTGGCCGCCGCGCCCACCGTCAGCGGATTGGTGCGCAGCTGCGGGGCCGAGGGCAGCCAGCCCATCCGCTCGGCGCGGATGTTGTAGTCGATCAGCGCCAGCCGGTCGTAATCGCCCGCGGGCGCCAGCGGCGACAGGATCTCGCGTGCCGTCACGGTCTCGTAGCGCCACTGGTCGGTGTGCGCATACCAGGCCGAGGTGGAGTTCATCTGCCGCGGCGGGCGCGCCCAGTCCAGCGCAAAGGCCAGCGCGGTCCAGCCGGTCTGCGGGCGCAGCTTTTCCTGCCCCACGTAATGCGCCCAGCCGCCGCCCGACTGGCCGACGCAGCCGCAGAACACCAGCATGTTGATCACGCTGCGATAGTTCATGTCCATGTGGAACCAGTGGTTCATCGCCGCGCCGATGATGACCATCGACCTGCCGTTGGTCTTTTCGGCATTGGCGGCGAACTCGCGCGCGACCTGGATGATCCGGTCGCGTTTGACCCCGGTGATCCGTTCCGCCCAGGCCGGGGTGAAAGGCACGTCGGCGTCGTAGTCGGTGGCCACATGCGCGCCGCCCAGACCCCGGTCGAGGCCGTAGTTGGCGCAGAGAAGGTCGAAGACCGTGGCGACAAGCGTCTCGGACCCGTCGGCGAGCCGCACCCGCTTGACCGGCACGTTGCGCGCCAGCACCCCGCCGGCGCGGGCGTCGTTGATCCAGCCGTTGGCGGCCGCGCCCCCGAACCAGGGGAAATCGACTTCGGCCACGTCGTCGCGGTGCTCTTCAAGGATCAGCGACAGGCGCGGGGTGATGTCGCGGCCCTGGGCCTTTTCCTCGAGGTTCCACTTCCCCGTCTCGCCCCAGCGGAAGCCGATCGCGCCGTTGGGGGCCACCAGGTCGCCGGTGCCCTCGTCGATGCAGACGGTCTTCCATGCGGGGTTGTTGGCCTCGCCCAGGGCGCCGGGCAGGTCGGCGGCGCGCAGCTGCCGCCCGGGGACGAGCCGCCCGTCCACGGCATCGAGGCGCACCAGCATCGGCAGGTCGGTGTACTTGCGGACGTATTCCTCGAAATAGGGCACCTGCCGGTCGAGGTGGAACTCGCGCAGGATCACATGCCCGAAGGCCATGCCCAGCGCCGCGTCGGTGCCCTGCTTGACGTTGAGCCAGATGTCGCCGAACTTCGCCGCCTCGGAATAGTCCGGGCAGATGACCGCCGACTTCGTGCCGCGATAGCGCGCCTCGGTGTAGAAATGCGCATCCGGCGTGCGCGTCTGCGGCACGTTCGAGCCCCAGAGCAGCAGGTATCCGGCATTGTACCAGTCGGCCGACTCCGGCACGTCGGTCTGCTCGCCCCAGGTCATCGGCGAGGCCGGCGGCAGGTCGCAATACCAGTCGTAGAAGGACATGCAGGTGCCGCCCAGCAGCGACAGATAGCGCGACCCGGCGGCATAGCTGACCATGCTCATCGCCGGGATCGGCGAAAAGCCGAACACCCGGTCGGGCCCGTATTGCCGCGCCGTCCAGGCATTGGCGGCGGCGACAAGCTCGGTCACCTCGTCCCAGCTTGCGCGCACGAAGCCGCCCTTGCCGCGGATCCGGACGTAGGAGGCACGCGCCGCCGGATCGGCCTGGATCGCGGCCCAGGCCTGCACCGGGCTGAGGGTGCGGCGCTTCTCGCGCCACAGCCGCATCAGCCGACCGCGCACCAGCGGCGTCTTCACCCGGTTGGCGCTGTAGAGATACCAGCTGTAGCTCGCCCCCCGGGCGCAGCCCCGCGGCTCGTGGTTGGGCAGGTCGGGGCGGGTGCGGGGATAGTCGGTCTGCTGCGTCTCCCAGGTGACGATCCCGGACTTGACGTAGATCTTCCACGAACAGGACCCGGTGCAGTTCACCCCGTGGGTCGAGCGCACGATCTTGTCGTGCTGCCAGCGCCGGCGATAGGTGTCCTCCCAGTCGCGGTTCTCGATCGTGGTCTGGCCGTGGCCGCCGGCGAAGGTGTCCTTGCGCAGGCTCTTGAGAAAGTTCAGGCGGTCGAGGAGATGGCTCATCGGATGTCTCCGTCAGGTCGGGGGGCGGGGCCCGGCGGCGGCCACGCGCGAGGGGGTCAGCAGGGGAAGGGCGCGCCGCGGCGGGCGTAGAGCCACCAGTTCAGCGCCACGTTGAAGGCGAAGAAGACGATCAGCCCGTAGAAGACCGGCGCGGCCGATTCGAACGTGGCGAAGGACCAGGCGAACAGCATCCCGAACAGGAAGGGCCCGTAAGCTGCGACGGCGGCGGTGAAGCCGATCACCCCGCCGCCCTGCCGGGGCGGGAACAGCATCGGCATCTGCTTGAAGGTCGAGGCATTGCCGACCCCGGCGAAGAAGAACAGCGCCAGCATGGCCGAGACGAACAGCCCGAAGCTGTCGAGCGAGGTCGGCGTGACCGTCAGCGTCACCAGGAAGGCCGAGACCAGCATCCCCAGCCCCGCCCAGTGCGTGACCCGCGCCCCGCCCACCCGATCGGACAGGGGCCCCGCGACAACGCGGCTGGCCGACCCGACAAGCGGCCCCCAGAACGCCCAGGCCAGCGGGTCGGGCGCGCCCTCGAACCCGCCGTAGACCTGCCGGATCAGCAGCGGAAAGGTCGCGGCAAGGCCCGAGAAGCCGCCAAACGTCATGATGTAGAGCGAGGTCTGCGCCCAGGTATGGCCGGATCGGAAGATGTCGAACTGCTCGCGGAAGTTCGAGGTGATCGGCACCGACTTCAGGAACAGCCAGGCGGTGATCCCGAAGACGGTCACGAAGGGGATTATCACCAGCGGCGCGTTCTGCAGCCAGATCTGGCTCTCGACGCCCGCGCGGGTCATGGTCTGCGGCTCGCCCACCCAGGCCATGCCGCCCAGCAGGGCAAAGCCGATGACCCAGGGGGTGACGAACTGCACCACCGAGACCCCGAAGTTGCCGATCCCGGCCTGGATGGCCAGCGCCGTGCCCTGCAGGCGTTTGGGAAAGAACATGCTGGTCGAGGGCATGAACGAGCTGAAGTTGCCGCCCCCCAGCCCCGCGAGGAACGCCAGCAGCATGAGCACCCAGTAGGGCGTGGCCGGGTTCTGGACGGCATAGAACCAGCCCACCAGCGGGATCAGCAGCGACAGGGTGCCGAGGCTGACCACATGCCGCGTACCCCAGATGGGCACGAGGAACATGTGGATCAGCCGCAGCGTGCCGCCCGCAAGCCCGGGCATGGCAGCCAGCCAGAACAGCTGGCTCGGGGTGAACCGGAAGCCGATCTGCGGCAGGCGGACGACCAGGGCCGAGACCAGGAACCAGGTGATGAAGGCCATGGTCAGCGCGGCAGTGGTCAGGACGAGCGTGGTCCAGGCGCGGGCCTTGCCTTCGCGCGCCCAGAATTCGGCGTTCTCGGGCTCCCATCGGGGCAGCCAGGTGCCGGGGTTGCGCACCGGCTCGGGGGTTGTGGCGGACATGGCGGGTTCTTTCCTGGGATGTGCCGGGTTGGGTGGGGGCGGCAGGGTGCCGCCCCGGGCGATCATGCGACCGGCGCGGTGCGCGCGCCCTTGAGCCGGGCCAGCGCGGTGCGCAGCTCGTCAAGGTTGCGGAACTTCGCGGTCAGGGTCAGGCTGTCGCCGCGGTCGGCCAGCGCGACCTGGCTTGATCCGGCGAAGAGCTGCGCCAGCTCGGCCTCGGCCTCGCGTTTGCGGCGGGCCTCTTCGGCAATCGCATGGTCCACCGAGGACAGCACATATTCCTCGCCGAAGCCGCCCTCGGGCTCCTTCAGCCAGACCAGGCAGACCAGCCAGCTCAGGAAGGCGCCGCCCGCGATGATGAAGAAGAAGGTCGAGGCATCGACGAACATGAACACAAAGAGGTAGACCACCGCCCCCACATTGCCCCAGGCCCCGGCCATGCCGGCGATCTGGCCGGTGACGCGGCGCTTGATCGAAGGGATGATCCCGAAGGTCGCCCCCTCGGCCCCCTGCACGAAGAACGAGCAGCCGATGGTGATCGCGACCGCCACCACCAGCGGCCAGCGGCTGTCCATCAGCCCCATCAGCAGAAAGCCGACGCCGATGCCGAACATGTAGGCCAGCATCACGAAGCGGCGGTTGCCGAAACGGTCCGACACGAGGCCCCCCATCGGCCGCGCGAACAGGTTCACGAAGGCAAAGGACGAGGCGATCATCCCCGCGGCCACGGCGGTCAGCCCCCAGGTTTCCTGGAAGAACATCGGCAGCATCGACACGACCGCAAGTTCGGCGCCGAAGTTGGCGAAGTAGGTCAGATTGAGGGCGGCGACCGAGCTGAAGGGATAGCGGTCGTCGGCCGGCACCCCCTTGCGCAGGATCGGGGCGTTGACCTTGATCGCCAGCCAGACCTGCCAGGCCACGACCACCGCGATCGCGCCATAGCAGATGGCGGCGGTCAGGTCGTCGATGTAGCCCATCAGCCGGATCCGGTAGACCACGATCGACAGGATCCCCACCATCGGCACGGTGAAGACGCACAGCCAGACCAGGTCGCGCCAGGACGAGACCTCGAGCGCCAGGGCCTTGCGCGGCTTGCGGTGGGTGTCGCGGCTCGGCCCGTCGGTGATCGCGAACCAGTAGAACACCCCGTAGGCGGCCATGATGGCGCCCGAGGTGGCGATCGCCCAGCGCCAGCCGTCCGGCCCGCCGTAGATCACCAGCGCCACCGTCGGGATGGTCATCGCCGCGGCGGCCGAGCCGAAGTTGCCCCAGCCGGCATAGAACCCCTCGGCAAAGCCGATGTCCCGCGGCTTGAACCACAGCGCGGTCATGTGGATGCCGACGACAAAGCTGGCACCGACCGACGACAGCACGAGGCGCGCCATGAACAGCTGCTCGCGGCTGTCGCCGAAGGCGAAGACGAAGGTCGGCAGCGCCATCGTCACCATCAGGACCGAGAACACCCGCCGCGGGCCCCATCTGTCCAGCGCCATGCCGACGAGGATGCGCGCGGGAATGGTCAAGGCGACGTTGGCGATGGCGAAGAGGCGGATGTCGTCGCGGGTCAGCCAGTCCACCGAGGCCAGCATCGAGCTGGCCAGCGGGGCCATGTTGAACCAGACGTAAAAGCAGATGAAGAACGCGATCCAGGTCAGGTGCAGCGCCTGGATCTCCTTGTTCCGCAGGCGGAAGAGGTCGGAGACTTGCATCGGAGATCCTCGGGGTTATTCGGCCGCCTCGGCCTTGGCCTCGGCATGGGTGGGCACGATCAGCAGCGGGCAGCGCACCCGTCGGGCCAGAAAGGCCGAGACCGAACCGAACGTCATGTGGTCGAACTCCTCGACCAGCGCATCGAGCCGCTGGGTCAGGAACCGGAACGGCCCGATGTCGGGCTGATGGCTGTGGCGGGCCATCACCAGCAGGTCGGGGCGGCGATCTTCGGTCGCGCGCAGGATCATCTTGCGCGCATCGCCCTCGGCCAGCAGCACGCGCGCCGAAAAGCCCTCGGCCACCAGTTCGGCGGCGGCCGCCTCGACGGCCTGCTTCTGAACGCGGTACTGTTCCCTGAACAGGTCATCGGCGCCCGCGGTGGTCGAGCCGACATCCTCGACCACCGAGATCAGCGTCACGGTCGGCTTGAGGGGCCCGAGCATCGTCTTGACGGTCTGCAACGCGATCCGCGCGTTGCGGGAATGGTCGTAGGCAATCATGACATCCATGTCGCTGTCCCGGTCTGAAGTCGGGCACGCCGGCCCGTCCGGGCGAACTACGAGGCAGGCCGCGGGCATCCGGCCTTGATCCGGATCAAACCTCCGGCCGCGGTTCGGAAGATTCCGACCCGGATTGCCGTTCTTCCCGGACCCGCCCGACCATCGTCACGGCCGGTCGCGAAGGGCTTCGTGCCCGGGTCTTGCAAATGTCGGACGCAGACTTGACATTAATCATGCAGCGAATCCTCGGAGTGCGCCCTTGCGTCAGCATGAACTGTCCGAGATCCGGCGCCTCCCGCTGTTCCGCACCATGCAGCCGGCGCATTTCGACGACCTGTTCCTGGGCGCCTATGTTCATGCCTTCCCGGCCGGCCTCGAGCTGGTGCGGCAGGGCGATCCTGCGGATTTCCTGCATGTGGTGGTCGAGGGGCAGGTCGAACTCTACGCCGGCTGGGCTGGCCGCGAATGCACCATGGCGATCGTGCGCGCGGTCGGCAGCTTCATCCTGGCCGCCTGCATCCGCGACCAACCCTATCTGATGTCGGCGCGCACGCTGGATCGGTCGCGCATCGTCCTGGTGCCGTCGAGCAACCTGCGCGCCGTGTTCCGCCGCGACCCCGACTTCGCCGTCGCGGTGATCGACGAACTGGCCGGGTGCTACCGCGCGGTCGTGCGCCATGCCAAGGAGCTGAAGCTGCGCAACTCGCGCGAGCGCATCGCCGCCTACATTCTGCGGCTGTCGGCCTCGATGGGCGGTGCGGCGGGGTTTCCGCTGCCGGTCGAGAAGCGCCTTCTCGCGAGCTATCTCGGGATGACCCCCGAGAACCTGAGCCGCACCCTGAGGCTGCTCGAATCCCACGGGCTCAAGATCGACGGCAGCCGCGCGATCATCACCGACCGCGCAAGGCTGGCGGCCGTTGCTGTTCCCGACAACCTGATCGATCGGCCGGACCGGCCGTCGCCCCTTGCCGGCGGCAACCTGACGTCGGACGCCCCGTTCGCCAAGGCCTGACCGGGCCGGCGGGCGAAGCCGCACGGACCAGCCCGCGCAGGGACCGCGCGGGCCGAAGGGGCGGTCCCGCCCAGCATCCTGCCGGGCGGCGCGGCTCTGCCGTGCCCGGCCGGGCCTGCGCGCCCCTTCCGTTTCGGGTGCGGCGCCGCGGCACCGCCCCGGACGCGCACAGGGCGCCCGGCCGGGGCACCGGCCGACAGGGCCGCCGCCGCACCGCGGGGCGCGAGCTCAGCGCCCGAAGCTCAGCTGGAACTCGTCTCCGTAAAAGCTGTGCACCGCAACGAAGCGCCGGTCGCCCCCGGCCTCGAAGACATAGACGTGCAGGGCATCGTTGTTCATGGTGATGCGGCAGAAGACATCGCCCTCGGCCAGTCCCGCCGGGCAGACCTCCATGTCGATATGCGGCACCGAGGCCTCGAAATCGGCGTAGCTGTAGCTGCCCGGGCCCTGCGCCCATGCGGGCAGGGCCAGAACGGCGGACAGAAGCGCGGCAAGCGGAGCGGTGTTGGGCATGGTCATCTTCCTTGCACTCGGAGGGGGGGACGGTGCCGGGCCAGCGGTCGGGCCGGGCGGCGGACCGGGGGGCGGCGCGTGACGGCGCAGGGCCAGCGCGGGTAGGCCCGGGCCAGCGCGATCGGGTCCTCGGCCGGGTTGCCGTCGCACGGCATCTCCGCCTGCGCGCGGGTGCGGCCGGTCTGGGTGCCGCGCACCGCGCCGAGGAACTCCATGGCCTGACGCTCGCCCGGGATCGGCCCGACCCGGAAGCGGGGGCAATCCTCGGGGTTGAAGCGGAAGGGTGATCTGCCCGTGCTGCGCAGCGCCTCGATCATCGCCACGAGGTCGTAGCGCAGCGGGCCTGTCGCATGCGGGCCGACCTGCGCGGTCGCACGGCGCAGCGCCGTCAGCCAGCCCCTCCTCCCGGGCGCGACGCGGGCCTGGTCGTGCAGGCGCAGCGGCGCCGGGGTCAGCCGGGCGCCGGCGGCGGGGCTTGACCTGTCCGGATGCCCCTTGCCGGGCCTGCCGGGGCGACAGGCGCCGCGCGGCGGGTCGGGCGGGGCGTCGCACGGCGGCCAAGCCCGGGGGCCGCGGAACGGATCAGCAGCGGGCATCGACGAGCTCGCGGCGGATGTGACGGTCTCCCTCTCCGCGGCCGCCGGGCAGGTCGGGCGCAGGCCCGCCACGGCCGATCACGCGCGCCGGCCCCGCGGCGGCGCCGTGGCGATCGATCAGCCACTCCAGAAGTCGCGGGTCGAACCCGCAAGCGCAGGCGGCGGCGCCGGCCTGGGCCGCCAAGAGCTCGGTCACGAAGGCATGGACAGGGTCGGTCATCGGCGTCTCCGGTCGGGTGCGGATGTGCCGGGCCGGCTGCGGAGACAAGCCGCAGCTTGACTGGGTGCACCATTCCTGACAGAAACGCTTGGCGATGTAAAGCGGCGCCGCGCCGCAAGCCGCACGCACAGCCAGCCTCTGCGCCAGCACGCCCCCGGACCCGAACCACAGGAGCCTGCCCATGCGCAGATCGACCCTTCTTGCCGCCGCCTTCGGATTTTCGCTGCTGGGGCTGTCCGCCCCGGCCCAGGCGATCGAGGACTGGCAGCTTTCGCACGGCGGTTTCGTCACCGCCGCCGACGTGCGCCCGCACAACGCCCTGCCGCAGGACCGGGCCGACATGCTGGCCGCCCTGGCGCAGACCCCGCCCGACTGGGCGGGCGCTCTGACGCTCTACCTCTGGGGGCGCAACTTCCCGTGGCGCGACCGGACCCACTCTCTGGGCCGCTTCGCCGACAACTACAACGGCGCGATGCCTGCGGTGCTGCCGGCATCGGTCGCGCATTGGGCCAACCCGTCCTTCGCTGTGGGCCCGGTCGTCTCGGCGCTGGCCGAGACCGGGGCCTTCTATCAGGTCGCGCCCGAGGCGCGGATCGCCTTCGTCGAGGCGGCGACGCTGGCCACGATCGTCAACTGGACGCGGTTCGAGCTGGCGATGGCGCGGCGCAAGGCGCTGGCGGCCCAGCCGAACTGGGCGCTGACCAACGGCAGCCCGAAGAACTGGAACGAGATCTTCGCCTTCCACCGGGG
>CALJZN010000071.1 GCA_937983405.1 uncultured Paracoccaceae bacterium | reverse complement strand
CGGACGGGCCGGCGGGGGCGAACTCGCCCTTCGCCGCCGCGCTGGTGCGGCTGATCGGGACGGCGGGGGTGGACATCCGCTCGGCCCTGACGCCGGTGCAGCAGGACGTCTACGACCGCACCCGGGGCGCGCAGCTTCCCTACCTCGAATCGGGCCTGCCGGCCCTGTTCTTCGCCGCCCCCTCGGGCACGCTGTCGGAACGCGAGGCGCTGCTGGCGGCCATGGCCGGGCTGCCCGACGACCTGCGCGGCCAGATCGAACGCATCGCCGCCGCCCGCGCCATGCCGCTGGCACCCCTCTACGCCGCCGTCCTGTCGGCCGGTCTGAACCGGGCCGGGTGGGAGGAGCGCGAGCGCCGCCTCGCCGAGGCCGGCGACGCCTGGGTCCAGCATCACGACCGGCTGCGGGGGCTGGAGAGCTTCGATTCGCGGGTCATGGCGCTGCGGGCCGAGGCGGCCGAGGCCTTCGACCTTGGCGAAACCAACCGGGCGCTGGCGGCCTACGACCGCGCCATCGCGCTGGACGGCGCGGTGGCCCAGGGCGCGGCGGCGGTGCTGCTGGGCCGGCGGGTGTCCGAGGCCGACAGCCGCGCGCTGAAGGCCGGCACCCTGCGCGCGGCGCTCGCCTACCCCGAGGCGCTGGCGGAATACGCCGGGGCCGTCGACCTTTACGCCCGTGCCGAGGAGGTGGCGGCGGCCGAACGGCTGCCGATGGACCGCCCGGCGCGCGTGCGGTTCGCCATTGCCCTGCGAGACATGGGCTACTTGCACGTGACGACCGGCAACAGCGCCGCGGCGCTGGCAGCCTTTACCCGGCTGGAAACGGTCGCCCGAGCCCGTGCCGCCGCGGCGCCGGAGGATGCGGGCTGGCAGCGCGACCTGTCGGTGAGCCTGGAGCGGGTCGGCGACGCGCGGCGCGCGCAGGGGGGCCTGCCGGGGGCGCTGGCGGCCTATGGCGAGGGGCTGGGCATCGGACTGCGCCTTGCGCGCGATTTCCCCTCGGTGGTAGAGTTCTGCCTCGGCGTCGTCGTGAGCCAGTTCAAGATGGCGCAGGTCACCGGCGAGCCGGTGCGCTGGCTGATGGGGGCGCTGGGCAACCTCGGGCGGCTGAAGGCCGAGGGGGTGCTGCCGCCCGACCGGGAGGGGTGGATCGGCATCGTCCGGGCCGAACTCGCCCGCCACGGCTGGCACCCCCTCGCCGCGCGATAGCCCCTTCCCGCCCCGCCCGGCCGGCGGTAGAGGGGGCGCCATGCCCTTCGCCCCCGCCCGCCTCTCCGACCTCGCCGCCGCCGGGTTCGACGCCATCCTCGACGTCCGCTCTCCGGCCGAATACGCCGAGGATCATCTGCCGGGTGCCCTCTCGCTGCCGGTGTTCTCGAACGAAGAGCGGGCGCGGGTGGGCACGCTCTACAAGGCCAGCCCCTTCGCCGCCCGCAAGCTGGGCGCGGCGATCCTGGCGCGCAACGCCGCCGCGCATCTCGAGGGGCCGCTGGCCGACAAGCCCGGCGGCTGGCGCCCGCTGGTCTACTGCTGGCGCGGCGGGCAGCGGTCGGGGGCCTTCGCCACCATCCTGCGCGAGGTGGGCTGGCGGGTCGAGACGCTGGCGGGGGGCTGGCGGGCCTGGCGGCGGCTGGTGGCGGCGCGGCTCTACGAGGCGCCGGTGCCCGCGCCCGTGGTGGTGCTCGACGGCTGGACCGGCTCGGCCAAGACCGAGCTTCTGGGGCAGCTGGCGCTGCGCGGGGTGCAGACGCTCGATCTCGAGGCGTTGGCGAACCACCGCGGCTCGCTCTTCGGCGCCCGGCCGGGCGGGCAGCCGTCGCAGAAGGCGTTCGAGACCCGGCTGGCGATGGCGATCGAGGCGCTCGACCCCGCGCGGCCGGTGGTGGTGGAGGCTGAGAGCAGCCGCATCGGCGCCATCGCGCTGCCGCCGCGGCTGTGGGCCGCGATGCGCGCGGCGCCGCGGGTGGCGCTGGCGGTGCCCGCGGCGGAACGCGCGGCCTATCTCGCGCGGGCCTACGCCGACCTCACGGCCGACGGCGATGCGCTTGCGCAGGCGCTGGCGCGGCTGCGCCCGCTGCACGGCGCCGCAACGGTCGCGCGCTGGCAGGCGATGGCCGCGGCGGGGGCCTTTGCCCCGCTCGCGCTGGAGCTCGTGCAGGCGCACTACGACCCGCGCTATGCCCGGTCGCGCGCCCGCCACGGCGCGCCCGCCGCCGAGATCGCGGCGGATGCGCTGACCCCCGAGGCGCTGCCGGCGCTGGCCGGGCAGGTGGCGGCGGCGATCGCGGCCCTGGGCGCGGCGGGTCACGGGACCGGTCAAGGGGCGGAGCGGCCCGGTCGGCCGGGGTGAGCGCCCCGTCCGGCGCGTCAGCCCCCGCGGGGCCGCTGCGGCCGGTCGGGCGCCGGCCCGCCGGCGTCCACGGTCAGGAACGGCCGGCCTGCCACCAGCTGTCCGATCAGCGCCGCCGCCTCGCCCGCCGCCTGCAGCGCCGCGACAAGCCCAAGCGCGGCGGTCCCGGGCACGGCGGCAAGCAGGCCGCCGCAGGTCTGCGGGTCGAAGAGCAGCGCCACGCGCGCCCTGTGCTCCGACCCCGGCGGCAGCGCGATCCGCCCCGCCGCCGCCGCCCGGTTCGCGGGCGCCAGGCTCGAGGCATGCCCCGCCGCCGCCAGCGCCTCCGCCCCCGGCAGGATCGGCAGCGCGGCAAGGTCGATCCGGGCGGCGCTGCCCGAGGCCTCGAGCATCTCGAGCAGATGTCCCGCAAGGCCGAACCCCGTCACATCGGTCAGCGCATGCGCCGCGGGCGCCAGCAGGCGCGCCGCCGTGCCCTGGGATCGGCCCATCGCGGCCAGCGCCCCGGCCACCGCCGGCCCCGGCGCCGCGCCGAGCATCTCGGCGGCAAGGATCGTGCCGCTGCCCAGCGCCCGTGTCAGGATCAGCGCATCGCCCGGGCGCGCGCCGCCCTTGCCCAGGGCGCGGGCGGCCAGCCCCGTCACGGTGAAGCCGATGGTCAGCTCGGCGCCGAGGCTGGTGTGGCCGCCCACGATTTCGGCGCCCTCGGCGGCGAAGACCCCGGCCGCGGCGGCCATGATCTCGGCCAGCGTGCGGGCCTGCAGCGCCGCGGACATCCGCGGCAGGATCACCGTGGCCAGCGCCGCCTGCGGCGCCGCCCCCATCGCCCAAATGTCGCCCAGCGCGTGCAGCGCGGCGAGGCGCGCCATCAGGAACGGATCCTCGACGACGGCGCGCAGATGGTCGGTGCTGACCACCTGCACCCCCGATCCATGGGCCAGCACGGCCGCGTCGTCGCCGGGGCGCGACAGCACGTCGGCCCGGGCGGGTGCGGGCAGGGCGGCGGTGGCGGCGGCCAGCGCCCCCGCGCCGGCCTTGGCGCCGCAGCCGCCGCAGAACGGCTTGCCGCCGTCCAGCTCGGCCTCGAGGCCCGCGGCGCGCTCGGCCGGCAGGGGCGGGGCGGGCATGGCGGGCAGATCGGCAAGGCGCGCCATGAAGCGGCGGTCGATCCGGTCCTTCCAGCGCCACACCCAGGCCCCGGCAAGCGCGAGGCCCGAGCGGTCGGCCACCGCCCGCCGGCCGCCGAGAGCGACGAGCCGAAGGAACGCGCGCTGCGGCCGGAAGGCCCGCAGCGGCCGGTCCGCGAGCGCGGCGCGCAGGTTGGCGTCGAGCACCGGGGCCGCCCGCACCGCGAAAACCCCGGCCTTGGGCCGCGGGGCGTGGGCCAGATGCGCGCAGTCCCCGGCCGCGAAGATGCCCGGATCGGCGGGGCTTTGCAGGGTGGGGCCGACCATGACGAAGCCCTGCTCGAGCGGCAGGCCGGTGGCGGCCAGCCAGGGCTGCGGCCGCGCCCCGGCGGCGGCCAGGGTGAAGGCCGCGGGTACCCGGCTGCCGTCGGCCAGCCGCGGACCTTCGGCGGTCAGTTCGGCCACGCGCGCGCCGCAGCGCAGGGCGATGCCGGCGGCGGCCAGCTCTGCCAGCACGAGCCGGCGGCCCCGGGGCGACAGGCCGGGCAGCGGGGCGGCGGCGGCCTCGAGCAGCGTCACCTGCGGCGAGACGCCGGCGGCGTGCAGCCGGTGGGCCATGGCCATGGCAAGCTCGACCCCGGCCAGTCCGGCGCCGATGACGGCCACCTGCGGCGCGGCCCTGCCCGCGGCCACCCGGGCCGCGAACCCCTCCCAGGCGTCGGCGAAGGCGGCCATCGGCTTGGCGGCATGGCCGTGGCGGCAAAACCCCGGCAGATCCGGCAGATCGGTCGTCGCGCCGATGTCGAGCGACAGGATGTCCCAGGCCAGCGGCGGGCGCCCGGCGACCGCGACGGTGCGGGCGGCACGGTCGATCCCCTCGGCCCGGCCGAGGACAAGGCGCGCGCCGGCCGCGCGGGCGAGGCGGACAAGGTCGATCTCGATGGCGGCGCGGGGATAGTGGCCCGCGATCACGCCGGGCAGCATGCCCGTGTAGGGGGCGGTGGGGTCGGGCGAGACCAGCGTCACGCGCACCCCCGCCATCGGCCGCATCGCCCAGCGGCGCAGGACCAGCGCATGGCTGTGCCCGCCGCCGATCAGCACGAGGTCGCGGACGAGGGGAAGGGGCAGCATCGAGGGGGCGCTCCGCCGCAGGGGTAGCGTGGGCATAGGCCGGTCCGGCGGCCGAGGAAAGGGCCGGCCTGCGGACGAGGCCGCCGTGGCCGGCGGGCCCAAGAATTTTCGAGGGAAAATTCTTGGCCGCCCGCGCCGGCCCAGCGGCGGGGCCGGCGGCGGCCGCGCGGGCCACCGGAAGGCTTTTCCTTCGCAGTTCTTCGGTCCCCGGCCGCGGCGGGGCAGGCGGAAAGCGGCCTAGGGCGGCGCGGCGCGCTCCCAGTGGTGCAGCACGTCGTCCCCGACGATCTCGATCCCCGTCGGCCGGAAGCGCGGCGCGGCGGCGAGCGTCGGCAGCGCGAGCGGGCCCACGGCCGCGCGCCCCTCGGCGCCGAGGGCAAGGCCGGCCGAGAACAGCGCGAGGCGGTCCACGAGACCGGCGCGCAGGAGTGCGGCGGCCAGCGTGCCGCCGCCTTCGCACAGCACGCGGGTGATCCCCGCCGTCCCCAGTGCCGCCAGCATCGCGGCGGGGTCGAGCCGTCCGTCGGGGCCGCTGGCGACGGGCAGCAGGCGTGCCCCCGCCGCCGCCCAGCGGGCGGCGCGGCCGGCGGGCGTGGCGGCAGGGTCGTGCAGCAGCCAGAGCGGGGCCCGGGCCATGGCGCGCTCGAGCGCGCCGCCCTGCGGCACATCGAGGCTGCGCGCCGCCACCGCGCGCACCGGCTGCCAGCCGATCCCGAGGTCGCGGACGGTCAGCGCCGGATCGTCGGCCCGCGCCGTGCCGCCGCCCGCCAGGACGAGGTCGTGGCGCGCGCGCATCAGATGCACGCGGGCGCGCGCCTCGGGCCCGGTGATCCAGCGGCTCTCGCCCGCCGCGGTGGCGATGCGGCCGTCGAGGCTTGCGGCAAGCTTGAGGGTCACGAGCGGGCGCCCTTCGCGGATGCGCAGCAGGAACCCCGCGTTCAGCCGGGCGGCGGCCGCGGCCTCGACCCCCGTCGTCACCGCGACCCCGGCCGCGCGCAGCATCGCGTGGCCGCCGCCCTGCACGCGCGGGTCGGGGTCTTCCAGGGCCGTCACCACCCGCGCTACCCCGGCCCCGACCAGCGCCGCCGCGCAGGGCGGCGTCTGCCCGTGATGCGCGCAGGGTTCGAGGCTGACATAGGCCGTGGCCCCCCGCGCCGCCGCGCCGGCCTCAGCCAGCGCCACCGTCTCGGCATGGGGGCGCCCGCCCGGCTGCGTCCAGCCGCGCCCCGCGATGCGCCCGTCGGTCACGATGAGGCAGCCCACCGCCGGGTTGGGCCAGGTTCGGCCGAGCCCGCGCGCGGCCAGCGCGAGGGCGTGGCGCATGTGGCGGGCGTCGGCCTCGGGGCCCGCTGCCGTCACTCTTCGGCGGCGCCCTGCGGGCGCAGCTCTGCCACGAAGCGGTCGAAGTCGTCGGCCGCCTGGAAGTTGCGGTAGACGCTGGCGAAGCGGACATAGGCCACGGTGTCGATCCGGGCCAGGCTTTCCATCACGATCTCGCCGATCACCTTCGAGGGGATGTCGGTCTCGCCCATGCTCTCCAGCCGCCGGACGATGCCCGAGATCATCTGGTCGATGCGCTCGGGTTCCACCGGGCGCTTCTGCATGGCGATGCGGATCGAGCGCTCGAGCTTCGAGCGGTCGAAGTCCTCGCGCCGGCCGCTCGACTTGATCACCACGAGGTCGCGCAGCTGCACCCGCTCGTAGGTCGTGAAGCGGCCGCCGCAGGCCGGGCAGAAGCGGCGGCGGCGGATGGCGACATGGTCCTCGGCCGGGCGCGAATCCTTCACCTGGGTATCGACATGGCCGCAGAAGGGACAGCGCATGGGGTTTTCGGTGCTCCGCTCGCGGGGGACACGAGGAGTATAGGCGTGCCGCGAGGGATTGGGTAGTGGCCGAAGCTTCCGCAACATCTTGGGTGTGTCTGGGAAGCCGCGGTGCGGGCAGCCCTGACGCCGGCGCTGCCCGCGACACGGGCAGCGCGGCCGGGGCACGGGCGGCCACGCGCGGGGGCAGCGGATTCCACTTGCAGGAATCGGCGTCCTTGTCGACAGATAGCCGAAAATGCGAAACCATTCGGGGAGACCGCCATGATCCTTCGACCGAGGACGCTCGTGCTGCCGCGCCTCACGCGGCGCCATCTGATCGCCGGTTCGGCCGCCGCCGCGGGGCTGGCCATCGCGCCGCGGGGCGCCTTCGCGCAGGCGCCGATCCGGGCGGCGGGCATCTACACCGTGCCGGTCGAGCAGCAGTGGGTCAGCCGCATCCACAAGGCCGCCGAGGCGGCGGTGGCGCGCGGCGACCTCACCTATGCCTGGTCCGAGAACACCTCGAACACCGACTACCCCCGCGTCATGCGCGAATATGCCGAAAGCGGGGCGAAGCTGATCGTGGGCGAGGCCTTCGGGGTCGAGGACGAGGCGCGCGAGGTCGCGGCCGACTATCCCGATGTTGCCTTCCTGATGGGATCGTCCTTCAAGGAGGATCCGGCGCTGCCCAACTTCGCGGTGTTCGACAACTACATCCAGGATGCGAGCTATCTTACCGGCATCATCGCCGGGGCGATGACGGCCTCGGGCCGGATCGGCATGGTC
>CALJZN010000070.1 GCA_937983405.1 uncultured Paracoccaceae bacterium | reverse complement strand
GTGCGCATGTCGATCGAGGACGCGGCCGGGATCTGCGGCGTGCCGGCCGAGGATCTCGCGAAGGCGGCCGAATGGATCGCCAGGTCGCATGACGACGGCAGCCGGCGCACATGCGTGATGGCCTACGAGAAGGGCATCATCTGGGGCAACGACAACTATCGCGCCGTTGGTGCCATGGTGAACATCGCGCTCGCCACCGGCAACATCGGGCGCGAGGGCGGGGGCTGCTGCCGTCTGGGCGGCCACCAGGAAGGCTGCTACCGCCCCTCGGATGCCCATGTCGCGCGGCCGGCGGATGACGTGGACCAGTTCCTGTTCCGCGGCCATGGCGGGGTGCACCACATCCGGGCCTGCGACCACCACAAGACCACGCTGATCGCGACCGAGTTCAAGCGCGTGCACAAGCGGCGGTCGGACATGGTCAAGGACGCGATCGACGCCGCCGCCGGCCGGTCGCGCGAGGAGGTGGTGGACGCGATCATGGCGGCGATCCGCTTGGGCGGGCTGTTCGTTGTGGACATGGACATCATCCACAGCCAGATCGGCCAGAACGCGCGTGTCATCCTGCCCGCCTGCAAAGCCGACGAGATGAACCTCACCTCGATGAACGGCGAGCGGCGGCTGCGGCTGTCCGAGAAATACATGGACGCTTGGGGCAACGCGCGCCCAGACTGCCTGATCGCGGCCGGGATCGCCCAGAACATGGAGCGCGTGCTGCGCCAGATGGAGCATGACGCCTACGCCGACCGGTTCAAGGGCTACGACTGGGCGACCGAGGAAGACGCCTTCATGGACGGCTACCATCAGGGCAACCCGGAGGTGACCTATGCGCCTGCGCGCCATGGGAAACAACGGGGTGCAGGGGTCGGTCGTGGGCTTCGAGAACGGCCAGCTGATCGGCACCGAGCGGCTCTATGCCGACGGCCGCTTCACCCGGCACGGGCGCGAGGATGGCAAGGCGCTGTTCTGCGCGGGCGCCTGGCGCGGCTGGCAGGCGCCGGGCAAGGCCCGCGAGCAGGCGGCGCACGGTTCTGGATCAACAACGTCCGGGCCAACATCTTCTGGCAGAACCAGTTCCTCGACCAGAAGAACGACTTCATCGAGGACCGCTACCCGCACCCCTTCGTCGAGATGAACCCCGACGAGATGGTGGAACTGGGCCTGAACCCGGGCGATCTGATCGAGATCGTCAACGCCAACGGCGTGACCCAGGGCATGGCCTATCCGCTGCCCTCGATCAAGCGGAACACCGTGCCGATGGTCTTCGGTTCGCCCGCAGGCAGCCAGGGCAACGTGGTGAACCCGGGCGTGAACGAGCTGGTGCTGCCCGACTACAAGCCGTGCCGGGGCGACATCCGCAAGATCTCGAATGCGACGGCCGCGACGGCCAGCATCTTGTTCAAGCCGCATGAAGCGGTGCTGTAGGGCGCCCAGCCGGACCCCCACGGCAACGGGGGCGGGGTGTCGGCCGTTGCGGGGGATCTAGGCCGAAGCGCGACTTTCCCCGCCGGCATGTCGGGCGCGACCGGTCGGTCGCTGCCGCCCGCCTGCGTCCGGTCGCCGTGGCCGAGCGCGCGGGTCTGCCGCCCGATTTGGTCTGCGGCCGCGGTCTGCGGCCGCGGTCTGGCCGCAGCGGGGTTGCGACCGCGGCCTTGCCGGCCTTCGGCCGGTCCGGCATGGACAGCCAGGCGCGGCGTCTGACCGACCTGAGCGGCGCCGGACCGAGGGAGCGTCCCGTGGCGCTGCCCGTATCGCGGGCGACCGCTCGGACCGGGCGCTTGAGTGCGGCACGGCCGCCCGGAGCCGCACCGCCGCACCGATCCCCGCCGGCGCCCGGCGCCGCGGACCGACCGGCCCGCCGCGCCGGATCGGCGCCCCGCGGGTGCGCCGGGCGCGGGGCCCGCGTCATCCCGCCTGCGGCGCGCCGCGGCGGCGGCGGGGGCGGCAGAAGCGCTGCGGCCACGGCTCCGGCGATCGCCTTGGGGGGTGCTTGCCGAGGGCGGGATCGCCGATCGGGCAGGCGATGCGGTCGATCTCGTGCGGGCGCGTGCCCCAGCGCGGCCAGCCGCCCCCGGAACCGCGCGCGCTTCGAGGCCGAGCCGATCAGCCCGAGGCTGCGGCAACCGCGGGACAGCAGCGCATGGCACAGCGCCAGGTCGAGCGCGTGGGAACAGGTGAGGATCAGGTGCTCGGCCCCGGCCGGTGCCGCGGCCGCCAGCGCGGCGGGGTCGGGGGCGACGCAGAGCGCCACGCCCGCGGGCGGGTCGGGCGGAAAGCGGTCGGGCGCGGTGTCGGTCCAGGTCAGCGCAAGGCCGGGCAGGGGGGCCAGCACCGCCGCCAGCGCGCGCCCCACATGCCCCGCCTTCCAGACCCAGACCTGCCGCGCGGGCTGCACGAGCGGCTCGACCATCCAGCCCGCGACGATGCCGGGGGCGGGCAGCACCCCCTAGGCCCGAACCCGCGCGACCAGCCGGCGGACGGCGAGCGGCCTCGCCGCCCCTTCGGCCAGCGGCCGGGCGACGGGCGGGCCCGCGGGCAGGGCGGCCGGCGCGCCCGCGTCCCAGACCTCGGTCACCAGCGTCACCGCCCTGCCGCAGCATTGCCCGAGCGCGGGGCGCAGCGGCAGCCGGTCCACCCGCCGCGGGCCGCCCCGGGCCAGCAGGGCGCGCGCCGCCGCGGCCGCCTGCCATTCCACCGCCCCGCCGCCGATGGTGCCTGCCTGCCCAGCGGCCCAGACCAGCATCGCCGCCCCGGCCTCGCGCGGGGCCGACCCCTGCGTGCCCGCCACCGCCACCCGCGCCACCGCCCCGCGGCCGGCGACGGCCTCGGCCAGCCCGGCGCGGTCGAAGCGCATGCCCCGGCCCCCTGGCGGGCGACGGCGGCGCGCACGCGCTCGGGCGTCGCCGGCGCGCCGAGCGCGGGATAGCGGCGGCCGTCGCCGCAGGCCATGACCGCGTCCGACAGCGCCGTCAGCACCGAGATCGCCAGCATCACGGGGGGGCGGCCACGGCCCGGGAGCGGTGGATCGTTTCCCCGCGGTTCGCTCCGGGCCACAGCGCCACGCGGAAGTCGCGCGGCCGGTCCGGACAGGCGGGCATCTTGTGGGTCGAGGGCGCGTGGGGAGCGCAGACGGCCCGCCGCGTCCCGCACCAGCGCTTCGGTCGTCAGCCGGCTCTGTTGCACAAATCGCCCAAGGGCCGAAGTTTCCCTTCCCCCGGGACGGACCCATCCCACGGTTTGTGACGGGTATGCCGAGCGCCGTGAAGCCGTTCAGGACGGCTACACGGACCTGGAACTCTGCGCCCTGACGGGCAAAGCCCCTCGCAGCCAGTCGCTGTCCGGGCAGATTGACAGAGTGCATCTTCGTTTCGACGCGGCTGCGGCGGTGATAGCCGCTCCATCGTCGCCAGGGGGTTCGACCGGCGCGCTTCGATGCCCGGAGGATCTCGTTTCGTGCCATGGCCCTGCCGGTGTCGGGCTTCCGGGGCTTCGCGTTCGTGCGAGGTGGGATGATCGCTGCGGCCCCTCGGCCTGCGATGGCGTCGTGGCACTTGCGGGTGTCGAAGGCCCCGTCGGCGGTGACGGTGGCGATCTCCTGCTTCGGCGGTGTCTGGTCGAGCAGTTGGGGTACCATCGGGGCGCCGCCGACATCGCTCGTGGTGAACTCTGCGGCGCGCATTTCCCGTGATGTCTCGTCAATCGCGATGTGGATCTTGCGCCAGACCCTGCGTTTGGTGCCCCCGTGCTTGCGGGCGTTCCACTTCCCCTCGCCTTCCACCTTGATGCCGGTGCTGTCGACCAGCAGGTGTAACGGACCGTCCGAACCACGGCAGGGGATGTTGACCTTCAGCGTTCGACGGGCTTACGCGGCCGCACCGCGGCCACGGTCCCATCTCACTCCGGCGGCGCGACAGCGTGCTGAAGTCAGGGACAGGCCAGTCCGGGCCGATCAGCCGCAACAGGCCCTCGACGAACCCGCTCGTTTGTCGATGCGCCATCCCGAACAGCACTTTCATCGTCGGGCAGGTTTGGATGGCGGCGTCGCTGTCATCGGGCGGGCGGCCACGCTTGCCGGTCGGTGCGCCCTCCCAACTCATGCTGGGATCGACCTTGATCGTGAGCGCGCCACGGCGCTCCAGCGCTTCGTCATACGCGGGCCAGTTTCTGGTCTTGTGGGCGGGGGGCGTGGAACTCTTCATGCTTTCGAGCTAACGCACCGGATTTACAACATGAATCCCCCACGCGATTTGTGCAGCAGAGCCTTGGCAAGGGCTTTCCCGGCCCGCTAGGGTGCTGCCCATGGCCGACGCCCCGCGATTCATCCATCTGCGCCTGCACAGCGATCATTCGCTGCTGGAGGGTGCCCTGCCGGTCACGCGCGTGGTCGAGCTTGCGCGCGCCGCGGGCATGCCGGCGGTGGCCGTGACCGACACCGCCAATCTGTTCGCCGCGCTGGAGTTTTCCGTCACGGCGGCGGCCGCGGGGATCCAGCCCATCCACGGCTGCGTGGTTCCCCTTGCCGAGACCCCGGCCGAGCCCGGCGCCCGCCCCCGCCCGCCCGCACCGCTGGTGCTGCTGGCGCAGGACGAGACGGGGTATCGCAACCTGCTCAAGCTCAACTCCTGCCTCTATCTTTCGCCGGGGCGCGACCGGCCGCTGGTGACGCCGGCGGAACTGCGCGCCCATGCCGCGGGGCTGATCTGCCTGACCGGCGGGCCCGACGGCGCCGTCGCGCGCCATCTGGCCGAGGGGGCGGCGGGCCGGGCCGAGGCGCTGCTGCGCGACCTCGCCGCGATCTACCCCGGGCGCCTTTATGTCGAGCTGCAGCGCCACCCCGACGCCGGCGGCCGGCTGCCCCCGTCCGAGGCGGCCAGCGAGCCCGGGCTGATCGATCTGGCCTATGCGCTCGACCTGCCGCTGGTGGCCACCAACGACGTGCATTTCGAGGCGCCGGAGATGTTCGAGGCGCATGACGCGCTGATCTGCATCGCCGAGGGCAGCTATGTCGATCAGGCCGCGCCGCGCCGGAGGCTGACGCCCGAGCACTGGTTCAAGCCGGCCGAGGCGATGGCCGCGCTTTTCGCCGACCTGCCCGAGGCGGTGGAGACGACGGTCGAGATCGCCCGCCGCTGTTCCTTCCGGGCGCAGAAGCGCGAGCCGATCCTGCCGCGCTTTGCCGCGGACGAGGTCGAGGAGCTGCGCGCCCAGGCCCGCGCGGGGCTGGACGCGCGGCTGGCCGCCCATCCCCATGCCGCCCCGGTCGCCGATTATGCGGCGCGGCTGGCCTACGAGCTGGGCGTGATCGAGCAGATGGGCTTTCCCGGCTACTTCCTGATCGTGGCCGACTTCATCAAATGGGCCAAGGCGCAGGACATCCCGGTGGGGCCCGGGCGCGGCTCGGGCGCGGGCAGCCTGGTGGCCTGGGCGCTGACGATCACCGACCTCGACCCGCTGCGCTACGGCCTTCTGTTCGAGCGCTTCCTGAACCCCGAGCGGGTGTCGATGCCCGACTTCGACATCGACTTCTGCATGGAGCGGCGCGACGAGGTCATTGCCTATGTCCAGCGCAAATACGGCCGCGACCGGGTGGCGCAGATCATCACCTTCGGCGCGCTGCTCTCCAAGGCGGCGGTGCGCGACGTGGGCCGCGTGCTGCAGATGCCCTACGGCCAGGTCGACCGCATCGCCAAGATGATCCCCATGGAGGGGGTCAAGCCGGTCTCGATCGCCCGGGCGCTGGCCGAGGAGCCGCGGCTGGCCGAGGCGGCGCGGGCCGAACCGGTGGTGGGCCGCCTGCTGACCTATGCGCGCCAGATCGAGGGGCTGCTGCGCAACGCCTCGACCCATGCCGCGGGCGTCGTCATCGGCGACCGGCCGCTGGACGAGCTGGTGCCGCTTTACCGCGACCCGCGCTCGGACATGCCGGCGACGCAGTTCAACATGAAATGGGTCGAGGCGGCGGGGCTGGTGAAGTTCGACTTCCTCGGCCTCAAGACCCTGACCGTGATCGCACAGGCGGTCGAGCTGCTGCGCCGGCGCGGCGTCGAGGTGGACATCGCCCGCATCCCGCTGGACGACGCCAGGACCTTCGCCCTCTACGCCTCGGCCCGAACCGTGGCGGTGTTCCAGGTCGAGAGCAGCGGCATGATGGACGCCCTGCGCCGGATGCGGCCCACCTGCATCGAGGACATCGTCGCGCTGGTCGCGCTCTACCGCCCCGGCCCGATGGAGAACATCGCCAAATACTGCGACGTCAAGAACGGCGTCGTCCCGCGCGAGCCGATCCATCCGCTGATCGACCATATCCTCGAGGAGACGCAGGGCATCATCGTCTACCAGGAGCAGGTGATGGAGATCGCCCGCGCCATGGCCGGCTACAGCCTGGGCGGCGCCGACCTTCTGCGCCGGGCGATGGGCAAGAAGAAGCCCGAGGAGATGGCCCGCGAACGCCCCAAGTTCCTGGCCGGCGCCCGGGCGAACGGGGTGGACGAGGCGAAGGCGGGCGAGGTCTTCGACCTGCTGGAGAAGTTCGCCAACTACGGCTTCAACAAGTCCCACGCCGCGGCCTATGCGGTGGTCAGCTACCAGACCGCCTGGCTCAAGGCCAACCACCCGGTCGAGTTCATGGCCGCGGTGATGAACGCCGACCTGCACCTGACCGACAAGCTTGCCGTCTTCGCCCGCGAGGTGCGGCGGCTGGGCATCCGCATCCTGCCGCCCTGCGTCAACCGCTCCGAGGCGCTGTTCTCGGTGGTCGGGGACGCGATCGCCTATGCGCTGGGGGCGCTGAAGAACGTCGGGCCCGAGGCGATGCGCAGCCTTGTCGCGGCGCGCGGCGCGCGGCCCTTCGCCACGCTGTTCGACCTTGCCCGGCGGGTGGACCTCAAGCGGATCGGCAAGCGGCCGCTCGAGATGCTGGCCCGCGCCGGGGCCTTCGACGTGCTCGACCGCAACCGCCGCCGGGTATTCGAGGGGCTGGACGCGCTGATCGCCTGGTCCGCCGCCCTGCACGAGGCCGCAGCGTCGGGCCAGGTGTCGCTGTTTGGCGAAGGCGGCGACGATCTGCCCCCCCCGCGCCTGCCCGACCCGCCCGACTGGCCCGCGGCCGAGCGGCTGGCCGAGGAGCACCAGGCGATCGGGTTCTACCTTTCGGGCCATCCGCTGGACGACTGGCTGCCGGCGCTGCGCCGCCGCTCGGTCATGACCCAGGCCGAGATTGCGCAGCGCGCGCAGGGCGGCCCCGTCGTGGGCAGGCTTGCGGGCATCGTCGGCGCGCGGCGCGAGCGCAAGTCGGCCCGCGGCACGCGCTATGCCTTCGTCGAGCTGTCCGACCCCTCGGGGCTGTACGAGGTCACGATGTTTTCCGACGCGCTGGAGGCCGCGCGGGCGCACCTCGAGCCCGGAACGGCGGTGGTGCTGCAGGTCGAGGCGACGGCCGAGGGCGAGGGGGTCAAGCTTGTCGCCCGCGCGGCCGAGCCGGTCGAGGCGGTGGCGGCGGCGGCCGGCGCGCCGGGGCTGCGCATCCATCTCGACGGCGCCGAGGGTGCGGTCGCCGCGGCGGCGCTGTTCGACCGGCTCGCGCAGGACCCGGGCGTCCGGGCGCGCGGCGAGGTGCGCTTCTGCGTCGCCGACCCCGCGCGGGGCTGCGAATACGACATCGCCGTGGGCGACAGCCTGCCGGTGGCACCGCAGGTCCGCGCGGCCCTCAAAAGCCTTCCCGGCGTGGCGCTGGTCGAGGATCTCTGAGGCCGCAGGATCACCCGAGCCGCAGCGCCGGCCGTTCCGGCTGCCAGCCGACCGACGACGAGGGATGCCCCGGCGTGGCCTGGAGGCGATGCGACGCTCGGGAAAGCCCCGCGTTTTCCCAAGTCGGGGCGGGATGCGAGGGGCGGCGGGATGGACGCGGGCAAGGCCGGTCGGTGGCGATCGGCCCGTCGGCCCCGGGCAGGCCCGGGGGGGACACGCGCGCGCGCGGGGGGATGGCCGGCCCCCGCGCGGGGTGCACGGGTTCGCCCAGACGCCGCCGCGGCGCCCGCGCACCGAAGCTTGGGCTGTCCGCGGCACGGTCAGGCGCCGGGCAGGGGGCGGGGGGGCAGGGGGCGGGGGGGCAACCCGGGGGCGCCGCGCGCGACAAGTGCGGCAAGGTCCTCGGGGCCGCCGAAGCCGCCCGACCGCGTCACAACCGTTCGTCCGGCCAGACGCCCGCCGACGATCCGGGCCAGCGGCAGGCCGGGCGCGACCTCGCCCGCCAGCTCGAGCGCCTGCGCCCCCGCCGCGGCGAGGGCCGCGGCCAGCGTCGCGCCGCCGACAACGACGATCGCGCCCGCATCGGGCAGCGCCGCCTGCGGATCGCGGCCGGCGAACAGCCGGTGCACGGCCGCCTGCGTGGCCGCGGCATCGGCGGCGCCGGCGGTGCAGTCGAGGATCGCCGCACGCGGCCCGGACGCCGCCAGCCGCGCGAGCTGCGCGCGGGTGGTGGGATGGGTGGTGCCGGCGACCACGGCCGCGACCGCCGGCATGGGCAGCGCCGGCGGCGCCCCGGCAAGCGCCTCGGCCAGCCCGCGCGCCCCGGCCCAGAGCAGCCCCGCCCGCCCGCGCCAGGGCGCGATCGCGCGCCGCAGGGCGTCCTGCGTCTCGGCCTCGGCGACGATGGTTGCCGCGAGGCCCGCGCGGGCGACCGCCGCGGCCAGATCGCCCTCGGGCAGCGGCGTCCAGCGCCCCTCGCGCAGAAGGCCGTGGCGGCCCGCCCGGGTGATGCGCCCCTCGGCGGGGAAGGCGGGGCAGACCACGCAGTGGGCGCAGCCCGTCGCGGCGAGGATCGCCGCCGTCTCGGCGAAGGGGTGGCCGCGCAGCGTGCTGTCGATCTTCTTGAACCACAGGCTGTGCGGCCCGGCCCCGGGGCGCAGGGCCGCGGCCGCCCGGGTTGCGGCCGCGACGGCGTCTGCCAGCGGCAGATCGCGGCTTTCGCTGCTGATCGCGCAGCGGTCGGGCAGGGGCGGCGGCGCGGGGACAAGCAGCACGCGCACCGGCGCCTGCGGCGTCGCGAAGGGGGCGGCGCTGTCGAGCGCCCCGGTCAGGTCGTCGGCGACCAGCCGCAGGCTGGGGAACGCCGGTGCGGTCATGGAGGCGCATCCACGATCTCGAGGGCGACGCCGCGCGCCGCCAGCGCGCCCTGCCGCGCGCCGTCGATCCGGGCGTCGGTGATCACCCGGTGGAACTGCGCCGGCGCGCCGAAGCCGCAGAAGGCGCGGTGGAACATCTTGCTGCTGTCTACCAGAAGCACCGGCCGTCCGGCGGCGGCGATGATCGCCCGCTTGATCTCGGCCAGTTCGATCGAGGTGTCCGAGACCTCCTCGGGGGTCATTGCATGGGCGCCGACGAAGGCGAGATCGGCGCGCAGCAGCCCGATCGCGGCGACGGCTGCCGAACCGAGGATCGTCGCGCTGCCCGGGCGGACGCGGCCGCCCGGGACATGGACCGTCACCGCGGTGCTTGCCGCCAGCAGCGCCGCGATCTGCAGATCGTTGGTGAAGGCGGTGAAGGGGATGTTGCGCGCCACCGCGGCGCGGGCGGCGGCGGCGGTGGTGCTGCCGCTGTCGAAGATCACGCATTGGCCGGGGTGCAGCATGGCCGCCGCATGGGCGCCGATCGCCGCCTTGGCGGCGGCCTCGACCGCGGTCGCGATCTCGGGTTCGGGCTCGAACACCGGCGAGCTGGTGGGCGAGAGCATCGCGCCGCCATGCGTCCGCTCCAGATGCCCCGATTGCGCAAGATAGTCCACGTCGCGGCGCACCGTGGACAGCGACATGCCGAGGCTGTCCGCGAGATCCTTGAGCGAGACCATCGCCTCGCGCCGGACGGTCTCGAGGATCAGGGCGCGGCGCTTGGCTGGCAGCACGGGCGGACCTCCGGCGAGGGATTGCGGGCAAGCTAACCCCGGCGCGGTGACGGATCAATATCTTCCAGAAAGATGCCGCAATGCAGCAAAAATGACATCAAACACGTCATGACGCTTCACTTTCGTTCAGAACATGCCATAATCGAGCGAGTCGTGTGGAAAGGGGCCGCATGTCCGACCCGATCCAGATGTCGCGCCGCCCGTCCGGCGCAGCGCGGGGCCGCCGGTGAGCGGCGGCGCACCCGTGCTGGCGGTGACCGTGGGCGACCCCGCGGGCATCGGGCCGGAGATCGCGCTCAAGGCGGCGCAGCATCTGGCGCCGCGGCTGCGGCAGGGCGCGCTGGCGCTGGCGCTCGTGGGCGATGCCGCGACGCTTGCGGCCACGGGGCAGGCACTCGGGCTGCCGGTGCCGCCCGCCGTGGCCGCGCCCGAGGCGGCGCGGGAACATGGCGCGGCGATCCTGCCGACGGTGCCGCCCGACGCGCCGATCCGCACGGCCGAGGTTTCGGCTGCCGCGGGCGAACAGGCCTGGCGCGCGGTGGCGCTGGCGACGCGCCTGGCGCTCGACGGGCGGGTGGCGGCGATCGTCACCGGCCCGTTGAACAAGGAGGCGCTGCATCTCGCCGGCCACCCCTACGCCGGGCATACCGAGATGCTGGCCGATCTGACCGGCGTGCGCGACAGCGCGATGATGCTGGCCCACGGCGATTTCCGGGTGGCGCATGTCTCGACCCACTGCGCGCTGGAGGAGGTGCCGCGGCGCGCCACGGCGGCGCGGATCGGCCGGGTGATCGACCTCACGGCCGAGGCGCTGCGCCGCCTCGGAGTGACGCAGCCGCGGATCGCGGTTGCCGCGCTCAACCCCCATGCGGGCGAGGGCGGGGCCTTCGGCCGGCACGACATCGACGTCACCGCGCCGGTCGTGGCAGCGCGGCGCGCGGCGGGCGAGGACGTGACCGGCCCGGTGCCCGGGGATACGGTGTTCGTCAAGCTGCGCGCCGGCGCCTACGACGCGGTGATCGCCATGTATCACGACCAGGGGCATATCCCGGTCAAGCTGCTGGGCTTTTCGGTCGATCGTGCGACCGGGCGCTGGACGGGGCTGTCGGGCGTCAACATCACGCTCGGCCTGCCGATCGTGCGCACCTCGGTCGATCACGGCACGGCCTTCGACATCGCCGGCCGCGGCATCGCCGAGGCGACGAGCCTCGTCGAGGCGGTGGACTATGCGCTGCTGCTGATCGGCCGGACCGGCGAGGGGCAGCGCGAAGCCGCGGCGGACTAGGGCGCGGCACGAGACGACGGGCCGCAGCGACGCGGTCCGCAGGGGAGGAGAGGACGGATGACAGCGGACCTGAGCCGCATCTGGATCGGCGGGCGCTTCGTTGCCGGGGCGGCGGGCACGCGGCCCGTGGTCAACCCCGCCACCGGCGCGCCCTTTGCCGACGCGCCCGAGGGCAGCGTCGATCAGGCGCTCGAGGCGCTGGCGGCCGCGCGCGCGGCCCAGCCGGCCTGGGGGGCGAAGGCACCGCTGGAACGCGCAGCCGTGATGCACCGCATCGCCGGGCTGATCCGCGCCCATGCGGACCCGCTGGCGCGGCTGGTGGTGCAGGAGCAGGGCAAGCCCATCGCCGAGGCGCGCGGCGAGGTTGCCGGCGCGGCCGAGTTCTTCACCTATTTCGCCGAGTTCGCGCGGCGGATCGAGGGCGAGATCCTGCCCTCGGACGCCCCGGGCGAACAGATCTGGATCCAGCGCGTGCCGCTGGGCGTGGTTGCCGCGATCATCCCTTGGAACTATCCCGCGGCGCTGGTCAGCCGCAAGGTCGCGCCGGCGCTGATCGCGGGCAACACGATCGTGCTGAAGCCGCATGAGGAGACGCCGCTTTCGGCGCTCTACATGGCACGGCTGATGGCCGAGGCGGGGGTGCCCGACGGGGTGGTGAACATCGTCACCGGCGCGGGGCCCACGGTGGGCGCGGCTCTGGCGGGCCACCCGGATGTGGACCTTGTGACGATGACCGGATCGGTGCCGACCGGGCGGCGCATCGCCGAAGCCGCGGCGCCCAACCTCGTGCCGGTGTCGCTCGAGCTCGGGGGCAAGGCGCCGCTGATCGTGATGGAGGATGCCGACCTCGATCTGGCCGTGGCCTCGGCAGTGACCTCGCGCTTCATGAACTGCGGCCAGGTCTGCATCTGCAACGAGCGGATGCTGCTGCACGAGGCGATCCACGACGCCTTTCTCGAGCGCTTCCTCGCGGCAACCCGCGCCCTGCGGCTGGGCGACCCGATGGCCGAGACGACCGACCTCGGCCCCAAGCTGAGCCTTGCCGAGCTCGAGAAGGTCGAGCGGATGGTGGCTGCGGCTGTCGCGGCCGGGGCCGAGCCGATCCTGCAGGGCGGCCGGCCCGAGGCGCCGCCCATTCCCGGCGGCTTCTGGCTGACGCCCACGGTGCTCGCGCGGGTCACGCCCGCCATGGGGATCATGCAGGACGAGATCTTCGGCCCCGTGGTGCCGGTGATGAAGGTGTCGGGTTTCGACGAGGCGCTGCAGATCGCCAACGAAAGCCGCTACGGCCTGTCGGCCTATCTCTTCACCCGCGACATGACCCGCATCATGCGCGCGGTGCAGGATGTCCGCTTCGGCGAGCTCTACATCAACCGCATCGGGCCCGAGGCGCTGCAGGGCTATCACACCGGCTATCGCAACTCGGGCCCCGGCGGCGACGACGGGCGGCACGGGCTCGAGACCTATCTGCGCAAGAAGACCGTCTATGTGAACTGGTCCGGCCGGTCGCCCGTGGCGCTGATGCCCTGGGGCGGCTGAGGCCGGGGGCTCGACAGGGAGGAGAGCAAGGTGACAGATCCAGGCACCCCGCCGCTGTTGCAGGTCGAGGGGCTCGAGAAGCGCTTCGGCGGCGTGCGCGCGCTGCAGGGGGCGACGCT
>CALJZN010000069.1 GCA_937983405.1 uncultured Paracoccaceae bacterium | reverse complement strand
TTCGGCGTCGTTGACCTCGAACACCCGGCCGGGCTTCATCCAGATCGCCTGGTGGCTGGTGTCCTCGCAGGCGGCATAGCAGCGGCCGCACTTGATGCAGAGGTCCTGGTCGATCCGCGCCTTGGTGACGTAGTTGAGGTTGAGGTGCTGCCAGTCGGTGACGTTGGGCACCGCCCGCCCGACGAGGTCGGACAGGGCCATCCCCTTGCCGTCGAGATATTGCGAGAGGCCCGAGATCATCTCTTGCACGATCTTGAAGCCGTAGGTCATCGCGGCGGTGCAGACCTGCACCGTGCCCGCCCCGACGGCCATGAACTCGGCCGCGTCGCGCCAGGTGGTGATTCCGCCGATGCCCGAGATCGGCAGGCCCCGCGTCGCGGGGTCGCGGGCGATCTCGGCCACCATGTTCAGCGCGATCGGCTTCACCGCCGGGCCGCAATAGCCGCCGTGGGTGCCCTTGCCGTCGATCGTGGGCTCGGGCGCGAAGCGGTCGAGATCGATCGCGGTGATCGAGTTGATCGTGTTGATGAGGCTTACGGCATCGGCGCCGCCCCGATGCGCCGCCCGCGCCGCCCAGCGGATGTCGGTGATGTTGGGGGTGAGCTTCACGATCACCGGCATGCGCGTGTGCGCCTTGCACCAGCGGGTGACCATCTCGATGTAGTCGGGCACCTGCCCCACGGCCGAGCCCATGCCGCGCTCGCTCATCCCGTGGGGGCAGCCGAAGTTGAGCTCGACGCCGTCGGCCCCGGTCTCCTCGACGCGGCGAAGGATCGCCCTCCAGCTGTCCTCGTCGCAGGGCACCATGAGCGAGACCACCATCGCCCGGTCGGGCCAGGCGCGCTTGACCGCGGTGATCTCGCGCAGGTTGACCTCGAGCGGTCGGTCGGTGATGAGCTCGATGTTGTTCAGCCCCAGCACGCGCCGGTCGGGGCCCCAGACCACGCCGTAGCGCGGCCCGTTGACGTTGACGACGGGCGGCCCCTCGGCCCCCAGTGTCTTCCACACCACGCCGCCCCAGCCCGCCCTGAAGGCGCGCACGACGTTGTATTCCTTGTCCGTCGGCGGCGCCGAGGCCAACCAGAAGGGGTTGGGCGCGCGGATGCCGACGAAGTCGGTGCGCAGATCGGCCATGCTGTCCTCCCTCAGCCCATGAGCGTGCGATGGATGTCCTCGGCCGCGTCGCGGCCCTCGGCAACGGCGGTCACGGTCAGGTCCTCGCCCCCCGTGGCGCAGTCGCCCCCGGCCCAGACGCCGGGCAGGCTGGTGCGCCCCGGTCCGGTGACGGCGATCTTCGCCCCACGCAGCGCCAGCCCCTCGGGCACGCCCTCGAGCCGCTGGCCGATGGCCTTGAACACCTGGTCGGCCGGCAGGCGGAAGCGCGTGTCGGTCAGCCGCAGACCCTCGGGCCCCTCTTCGGTATAGGCGAACTCGACCTCCCGCACCGCGCCGTCGGCACCGCCCGCGATCACGCGCACCGGTGCCGCGCCGGTCAGGATGCGCACGCCCTTCGAGGCGGCATGGTCCTGCTCGTGCGTCGAGGCGCCCATCTTCTCGCGCGCGCGGCGGTACACGATCGTGACATGTTCGGCCCCGAGCAGCCGCGACTGCACCGCGGCATCCACCGCCGTCATGCCGCCGCCGATGACCACCACCTCGCGCCCGACCGGGACGGTGGACTTGTCCGGCGCCTGGCGCAGCCGGGCGATGAAATCGACGGCGTCCTCGACATGGGCGGCGCTCTCGCCCTCGGTGCGCAGCGCGTTCACGCCCGCCAGACCCACGCCCAGGAACACCGCATCGAACCCCTGCCGCAACCCGTGAAGCGTCAGGTCGCGGCCCAGCGCGCGCCCGGTCTCGATGCGGATGCCGCCGATCCCGAGCAGCCAGTCGATCTCGGCCTGGGCGAAGTCGTCCGGGGTCTTGTAGGCGGCGATGCCGTATTCGTTCAGGCCACCGGGCTTGTCGCGGGCGTCGAAGACCGTCACGTCGTGCCCGTGCATCGCCAGGCGATGCGCGCAGGCCAGGCCCGCCGGCCCCGCCCCCACCACCGCGATGCGCTTGCCCGTCGGCGCGGCGCGGCGGAACGGGTGGCCGCCCTGCGCCATCGCGATGTCGGTGGCGTAGCGCTGCAGCCGGCCGATCTCGACCGGCCGGCCCTCGGCCGCCTCGCGCACGCAGGCCTGTTCGCACAGCGTCTCGGTCGGGCAGACGCGCGCGCACATCCCGCCCAGGATGTTCTGCTCCCAGATCGTGCGCGCCGCCGCCTCGGGCGTGCCGGTGGCGATCTGGCGGATGAACAGGGGGATGTCTATCGCGGTCGGGCAGGCCGTGATGCAGGGCGCATCATGGCAGAAATAGCAGCGGTCGGCCGCCACCCGTGCCTCATACGCGTCAAGCCGCGGGGCGATGTCGCGGAAGTTCTCGGCGATCGCGGCGGCGGGCAGACGCCCCGGCACGACGCCCGGGGTCAGCTGGCTGTGGGACAATGGCTCCTCCCGGATGGACTGACGCACAGGGCTCAGGCTGCCACAGCAGGATTTTTTTATCAAACGGTAAATTTTCGACGGGCCCCGGTCAGGCCCGACTGCCGCGGAAGGCGGCACGGATGCCGCAAAAGCAGGCGTCCGGCGCCGCCGAGGTGGCGCTTTCCTCGCTCGGGCAGAGCGCGTATAAGCGGGCGCGGGCCGGCCCGGCTGCCCGACAGACGACCCGAGGACCGCATGACCAAGACGCGCACATCCGCCGACGTGGCCTTCATCGAGGCGCTGGCCGAGCTTCTGCGGAAGAACGATCTGACGGAGATCGCGGTGACCCGGGACTTCGCCGAGCACGACCGTCTCGAGGTGCGCGTCAGCCGCCAGGTCACGGCCGCCGCCGCGGCGGTCCTGACCGCCCCGGCGCCCGCGGCCGTGCCGGCCCCGCCCCCGGCGCCCCCCGCGGCCGCAGCGCCCGCCGAGGCGGCCGCCGGCGCCGGCGACGACCCCAGCCGCCACCCCGGCGCCGTGACCTCGCCCATGGTCGGCACGGTCTATCTGCAGGCCGAGCCGAACTCGCCGCCGTTCGTCACCGTCGGCGCCCGGGTCGTCGAAGGGCAGACGCTGCTCATCATCGAGGCGATGAAGACGATGAACCAGATCCCCGCCCCGCGGGCGGGCGTCGTCCGGCGCATCCTTGTGGCCGACGGCAGCGCAGTGGAATACGGCGCGCCGCTGATGATCATCGACTGAGGCCGGGGCGATGTTCCGCAAGATCCTGGTCGCCAACCGCGGCGAGATCGCGCTTCGCGTCATCCGCGCCTGCCGCGAGATGGGCATCAGCTCGGTCGCCGTCCACTCCACGGCCGACGCCGACGCGATGCATGTGCGCATGGCCGACGAGGCGATCTGCATCGGCCCGCCGCCCGCGGCCGAAAGCTACCTGTCGGTGCCCAACATCATCTCGGCCTGCGAGATCACCGGGGCCGAGGCGATCCATCCGGGCTACGGCTTTCTGTCCGAGAACGCCAGTTTCGTCCAGGTGGTCGAGGATCACGGGATCACCTTCATCGGCCCCTCCTCGGCGCATATCCGGGTCATGGGCGACAAGATCGCCGCCAAGGAGACGATGAAGGCGCTGGGCGTGCCGGTCGTTCCGGGCTCGGACGGCGGCGTGCCCGACATCGAGGCCGCGCGGCGCATCGGCGCCCAGATCGGCTATCCCGTGCTGGTCAAGGCCACCGCCGGCGGCGGCGGGCGCGGCATGAAGGTCGCGCGCTCGGCCGACGAGCTCGAGATCGCCTTCCGCACCGCCCGCAGCGAGGCCAAGGCCGCCTTCGGCAACGACGAGGTCTACATCGAAAAATACCTCGCGCGCCCGCGCCACATCGAGGTGCAGATCTTCGGCGACGGCAAGGGCGGCGCGGTGCATCTGGGCGAACGCGACTGCTCGCTCCAGCGCCGCCATCAGAAGCTGTTCGAGGAGGCGCCGGGGCCGACCATCGACGCCGCGACGCGCGCGCGGATCGGCCGCACCTGCGCCGAGGCGGTCGCCCGCATCGGCTATTCCGGGGCGGGAACCATCGAGTTCCTCTACGAGGACGGCGCGTTCTTCTTCATCGAGATGAACACCCGCCTGCAGGTCGAGCACCCGGTCACCGAGGCGATCTTCGGGGTGGACCTGGTGCGCGAGCAGATCCGCGTCGCCTCGGGGCTCGGCCTGTCCTTTGCTCAGGACGACCTGGTGCTGAACGGCCATGCCGTCGAGGTGCGCATCAACGCCGAGCGGCTGCCCGACTTCGCCCCCTGCCCGGGCCGGGTCAAGGTGTTCCACGCCCCCGGCGGCCTCGGCGTGCGGATGGATTCGGCGCTCTACGGCGGCTATGCCATCCCGCCCTACTACGACAGCCTGATCGGCAAGCTCATCGTCCACGGCCGCGACCGGCCCGAGGCGCTGGCGCGGCTGCGCCGCGCGCTGGGCGAGCTCATCATCGACGGCATCGACACCACCATCCCGCTGTTCCGCGAGCTGCTCGACGACCCCGACATCGCGGCGGGCCGCTACGACATCCACTGGCTTGAGACGTGGCTTGCCGCCAAGCGCGGCTGAGGCCCGGCGCCCCTGCCCCGAGCGCCCCTGCCCCGAGCCCGAGCCCCGGAGGGGCGAAGCGAGAGGAAAGCTGTCGCCCGCAGGGCGTCCGCATGATTGCCGCGGTGCCCGCATCAGGCCATGGGGGCGTGACGGCGCCGCACCGACCCGGGCCGGCCGGGCAGTGCGAGGCGGGCGTCGCCGCGCGGGCTGCGGGCGATCACCCGACCGCGGGCGATCACCGCCAGCCGCGCCGGGCGCAGCCGGATCGCCTCGACCGGGTCGCCCGCGTCC
>CALJZN010000068.1 GCA_937983405.1 uncultured Paracoccaceae bacterium | reverse complement strand
CGCCCTCAGGCAGGCGGGTCTGGTGGTCGAGCGGCGCGACGCGCAATGGGTGCGTTACCGGATGAACCCCGCGCTGCCCCCCGCCACCCGGGCCATTCTGGATGCGGTGCTGGCCGCCGCCGACCTCGAGGAAAGGATCGCCGCATGAGCGCGGATATCACCACCGCATCGCGCCCGGCGTCGCGCCCGGCCTGGGTCTGGCACGCCGGGGTTGTCGCCTTCGGGGTCGTCTGGTGGCTGGTCTATCGCCAGTTGGTCCCGGCGGCGGAATGGATCACCGCGCTTTTCCCGGTGGACCGCCGCAGCCATGCGGGCGAGGCGCTGGCCTTCTTCTTCTACGACGTCCCCAAGGTGATGCTGCTGCTGACGCTGATCGTGTTCGCGATGGGTGTGGTGCGCAGCTATTTCTCGCCCGAACGCACGCGGGCCCTGCTTGCCGGACGGCGCGAGGGCGTGGGCAATGCCATGGCGGCCCTGCTGGGCGTGGTGACGCCGTTCTGTTCCTGCTCGGCGGTGCCCTTGTTCATCGGGCTGGTCTCGGCCGGGGTGCCGCTGGGGGTGACGTTTTCGTTCCTGATCGCGGCGCCGATGGTCAACGAGGTGGCGCTGGCGCTGCTGTTCGGGCTGGTCGGCTGGCAGGTGGCGCTGACCTACTTCGCCTTCGGCCTCGTCATCGCCATCGTCGCGGGATGGGTGATCGGGCGGCTGCACCTCGAAGGCTGGTTGCAGGGCTGGGTGCGCGACATCCACTCCGGGGCGACGGCGCCCGAGGCGGTGGAGGGCGCGCGCCTGACGCTGACGGATCGCTACAAGCTGGGGATCGAGGCGGTGCGCGAGATCTTCGGCCGGGTCTGGAAGTGGATCATCCTGGGCATCGGGATGGGCGCGCTGATCCACGGCTATGTGCCCGAAGACCTCATGGCCCGCATCATGGGCGCGGACGCCTGGTGGAGCGTGCCGGCTGCCGTCCTTATCGGCATTCCGATGTATACCAACGCCGCGGGCGTGATCCCGATCGTCGAGGCGCTGTTGGGCAAGGGCGCGGCGCTGGGCACCGTGCTGGCCTTCATGATGGCGGTGATTGCGCTGTCCCTGCCCGAGATGATCATCCTCAGGCAGGTGCTGACGCTGCGCCTGATCGCGGTCTTCGTGGGCGTCGTCGGCAGCGGCATCCTCGCCGTGGGCTATCTGTTCAACGTCCTGTTCTGAAGGGATACTCCGATGGAGATCAAGGTGCTCGGCCCCGGCTGCGCCAAATGCAAGGCGACGGCCGATCTGATCGGCCGCGTGGCCGGCGAAACCGGCGTGCAGGTGCAGGTCGAGAAGATCGAGGACATGCGCCAGATCGTGGGCTTCGGCGTGATGACCACGCCCGCGGTCGTGATCGGCGGCAAGGTCGTGCACAAGGGCTCGGTGCCGTCGCCCGATCAGGTCCGCGCCTGGCTGGGCTGACCCGATGGCGCCCCAGATGAAACTCCACCTTGTCTTTTCGCTCGTGATGGGCGCGATGATGGTGGTTCTGATGACCTTCGTCGTCACCGCGGCGAACATCGGCTTCGCCCCGGGCTTCGTTGCCGCCTGGGCGCGGGCCTTCGCCATCGCCTATGTCGTCGCGGTTCCCGTGATCTTCTTCCTCGCCCCCATCGCCCGGCGGCTGGCCGCGGCGCTGCTGGGCCTGAAACCCTGAAAGGACGCCCGATGACCGAGACCCTCCGGAAGGACCTGCCCGAAGCCCGCGAGATCTGCCCGACCACGGCGCAGCGGCTGCTGCACGAGGGGGCGCTTCTGGTCGATGTGCGCGAGCCCGACGAAGTGGCGCAGGTGGGCTATGCCGGCTGCGAGGTGGTCAACATCCCGCTCAGCGCATTCGAGGACCGCTGGCAGGAGATCCCGCGCGACCGCGACGTGATCCTCGCCTGCGCGGTCGGCCAGCGCAGCCTCAAGGCGACCTATTTCCTGATGTATCAGGGCTATACCCGCGTGATGAACATGAAGCCCGGCATCGCCCGCTGGGTGGCGCGGGGCTTTCCGGCGACCGGTTCGGCCGCCGCGGCGGCGGGGTCCGCGGCGGCATCGTCCTGCTGCGGCGGCGCTGCGGCCGCCCCGGCGCCCGCGGGCGCGGCGGCCTGTTGCGGCCCGGCCGCCCCGGGCTGCTGCTGACCGGGGCGGAAAAGGGGGGAGACGGGATGCTCGACTATCGCGTTGCGGCCCGCCGCATCGACAGCCACGGGTCCGAGGCCACCACCAAGGCGGCCCGCATCGTCCTTGACACCGACCTTGCGGGTCGGGCGGATGCCTTCAACCCGGCCGAGATGCTGCTGGCAAGCCTCGCCGCCTGCATCCTGAAGGGCACCGAGCGGATGATCCCGATGCTGGGCTTCGATCTGCGCGGCATCGAGGTCGCCCTGTACGGGCTGCGCCAGGACAGCCCGCCGAAGATGGTGCGCATCGACTACGAGATCGTGGTGGACAGCGACGAGAGCGACGCGCGGATCGACCTGCTGCACCGCAACCTGCAGAAATACGGGACGATCTTCAACACCCTCGCCGGCGCGACCGACCTTTCCGGCACGCTCCGCCGCAAGACCTGACCGATGCCGCACCCCCACGCGCATCCGCCGCCGGCCGACCTTGGCCCGGCGTTTCGCTGGGCGGTGGGGCTGAACGCCGCCTATGTGGTCGTCGAAGCGACGGCTGGCCTTCTGACCGGATCGCTGGCGCTGCTGGCCGGTGCCGCGCACACCATGGTCGATGTCGCGGGCCTGCTGATCGCCTGAGGGGCGGCGGTGCTGGCGCGCCGCGCGGGCAATGCGCGCCACACCTCCGGCTACGGCCGGGCGACGATCCTTGCCGCCATGCTGAATGCTGTCGCGATCCTGATCGGCGTCGTCGTGGTAGCATGGGAAGCCGCACAACGGTTCCAGACCGTGGTGGAGGTTCCGGGGCTGACCATCCTGCTGGTCGCGCTGGCGGGGATCAGCGTCAATACCGCCTCGGCGGTCCTGTTCGTCAGGTCGCAGAGGCACGACCTGAACGCCAGGGGCGCCTATCTGCACTTGGCGGCCGATGCCGCGGCGTCGGGGGCGGTGGTGCTGGCGGCGGCCGGGATCCTGCTGCCGGCTGGCACTGGCCCGATCCGGCGGTCGCCATCGCCGTTTCCGTCCTGATCGCCGCCACGGCCTTGGGTCTGCTGCGCGCCGCGCTCCGGCCGGGGCTGGACGGCGTGCCCGACGGCATCGACCGGCAGGCGGTTGCGGCCGCGATCGGCGGCCGGCCGGGCGTGAGCGACGTGCACGACCTGCACATCTGGGCCCTCTCGACCACGCGCACGGCGCTGGCGGCGCATGTCGTCTGGCAGGGCGCCGACGCCGACGCCTTCATCGGTTCGGTCGCCGACGATCTGGAGCACGACTTCGGCATCGGCCACGTCACGCTGCAACCGGAGTCCGCGCCGTGCGGCCGCGCGGGTGCCTGCCCGGCGCGCCGAGCGTGCTGCCCGCCGCCAATGCCGGACGCGCGTTCGCGCAGGTCGCCGGGCGGTCCGCGCTCCAGGTGCGCCCCCTCGACGAGGCGGGTCGCGGGCCGGTGGTCGGGGCGCCTAGCGCAGCTGCGCGAGCGCGCGCGCGAGCGCATCGTGCAGGGCGACCCGCTCTTGCGGGCTGAGGAAGGCGCCAAGCTCCACCTCCCGGCCGCCGCCGCGCAGGGTGAGATAGTTCTCGACCGGTCCGCCGCTGGGATGCAGGGTCAGCCGCACCCAGTGCGGGTTTGCCGCCCAGTCCTGCCGCCCCCCGCCCGGCGTGCGCCGGACGATCTCGATCCGGTCGCGCGCAAGCCGCAGCTCCTCGCTCAGCCCCCCTGCCTCGGCGGCGTTCCGGCGCAGCGCCACCCAGACGCCCCCTGTCGCCAGCACCGCGAAGGGCAGAACGGCCCAGACCACGGGCGTGCCGAGGACGGCGAGCAGCGGGAGCGCCAGCAGCGCCGCGGTGATGACGATGAAGGCCGCAAAGCCCGTCGGCGGCAGCGACCGGTGCGGCCAGAGCACGACGCGCGTGCCGTCGCCGTTCTCCGAGGGGGGAAACCACTGGTAGGGCATCGCGGCAGGATACTCCGCCGGGGGCGCTGCCGAAAGGGGGAGAGGCGTCTGCTTGCCGGAAGGGCGAAGGCCCCTTGCCGCAACGGCGAACACCGGTTGCCGGAACGGGGAAGGCCCCTTTCCGCAACGGCGAAGGCCCCGGATTCCTCCGGGGCCCGTGGGGCCGGGGGGGCCAGTCGCGTCAGTGGGCGTGCCGGCGGTCCCAGTCCGAGGGCTTGGGCAGCGTCTCGAAGGTGTGTTCGGGCGGCGGCGAGGGCAGCGTCCACTCCAGCGTGTCGGCGTGTTCGTTCCAGTAGTTGTTCTGCGTCACCCGCGCGCCCCGGGTCAGGGTGTAATAGATCACCCCGAGGAAGAACAAGAAGGACGCGAACGAGATGAAGGCGCCGATCGAGGAGATGTAGTTCCAGACGGCGAAGGCCTCGGGATAGTCGATGTAGCGCCGCGGCATCCCCTGCCGGCCGAGGAAGTGCTGCGGGAAGAACGTGAGGTTCGAACCCACGAACATCGTCCAGAAATGCAGCTTGCCCGCCCACTCGGGATACTGCCGGCCCGACATCTTGCCGATCCAGTAGTAGATACCCGCGAACAGGGCAAACACGGCGCCTAGGCTCATCACATAGTGGAAGTGGGCCACCACGAAGTAGGTGTCGTGATAGACGCGGTCCACCGGCGCCTGGCTGAGCACGATGCCGGTGACCCCGCCCACGGTGAAAAGGAACAGGAAGCCGAACGCCCAGAGCATCGGCGTCTCGAACGTGACCGAGCCGCGCCACATCGTGGCGATCCAGGAGAAGATCTTGATCCCCGTGGGCACCGCGATGACCATCGTGGCAAGCATGAAGTAGCTCTGCTGCGTCAGGCTCATCCCCACGGTGTACATGTGGTGCGCCCAGACCACGAAGCCCAGCACCGCGATCGCGACCATGGCGTAGACCATCGGCAGATAGCCGAAGATCGGCTTGCGCGCGAAGGTGGCGATGACGTGGCTGATGATGCCGAAGCCCGGCACGATCACGATGTAGACCTCGGGATGGCCGAAGAACCACAGGATGTGCTGGTAGAGCACCGGGTCGCCGCCGCCGGCGGGGTCGAAGAAGGTGGTGCCGAAGTTGCGGTCGGTCAGCAGCATGGTGATCGCGCCCGCCAGCACCGGCAGCGCAAGCAGGATCATCCAGGCGGTGACGAAGATCGACCAGGCGAACAGCGGCACCTTGTGCAGCGTCATGCCCGGCGCGCGCATGTTCAGGAAGGTCGTGATGATGTTGATCGCGCCCAGGATCGACGAGGCCCCCGACAGGTGGACCGCAAAGATCGCGAGGTCCATCGAGAAACCCTGTTCGCGCGTCGAGAGCGGCGGGTAGAGCACCCAGCCCACGCCCGAGCCCGTCTGGCCGTTTCCGCCCGGCGCGAAAAGCGAGGCAACGGCCAGCGCGGAGCCTGCGACGAACAGCCAGTAGCTGAGGTTGTTCAGCCGCGGAAACGCCATGTCGGGCGCGCCGATCATCAGCGGCATGAAGTAGTTGCCGAAGCCGCCGAACAGCGCCGGGATGATGACGAAGAACATCATCAGGATGCCGTGGGCGGTGACGATCACGTTCCACAGATGCCCGTTGGGCGTGCAGTCGGCCGCCGCGGCCGCAGTCAGCCGCGCGCCCTCGAGGCACATGTACTGCACCCCGGGCTCCATAAGCTCCATCCGCATGTAGACCGTGAACGCCACCGAGATGAAGCCGACGACGCCGGCCGTGAAGAGATAGAGGATGCCGATGTCCTTGTGATTGGTGGACATGAACCAGCGGGTGAAGAACCCGCGGCTGTCCTCGTGACCGTCGCCGTGAACGGCTGCGTCCGCCATGCTGCCCCCGAAAGGTTGTCTCGGGCAGGGCTGCCTTCGCCGCCTCTGCCCCCGGTTCCACCCCCGGTTTCTATCGCCTCCCGTCGCCCTCGGCAACGCCGGGCTGCCGCGCCGGCCTCTCAAAATCGTCGCAGGGGCCGGCCGGCGGGATCGCCGCGCTGCGCGCCGGACGCGGGGCGACGACGGGCCTAGCCCCCATGCGCGCAGGCGTCGACCGGCGCCGCGCCGAAGATGCGCGGGAATGTCGCCGCCAACGCCGCGTCGAGGTCGCCCATCGTCACCGGCAGGCCGAGGTCGACAAGGCTCGTGACCCCGTGTCCCGCGATCCCGCAGGGCACGATGCCGTCGTAGTGCGAAAGGTCGGGCTCGACGTTCACCGCAAGCCCGTGAAGGCTGATCCAGCGCCGCAGCTTCACGCCGATGGCGGCGATCTTGTCCTCGCGGCCGGTGCCGTCGGGCAACGGCGGCTTGTCGGGGCGGGCGACCCAGACGCCGACGCGGCCCGCCCGCCGCTCGCCCGTCACGTTGAACTCGGCCAGCGCCGCGATCACCCAGGCCTCCAGCGCGCAGACGAAGCGGCGCACGTCGCGGCCGCGCGCGGTGAGGTCGAGCATGACATAGACCACCCGCTGCCCCGGCCCGTGATAGGTGAACTGCCCGCCGCGCCCGGGGCGATAGACCGGAAAGCGCCCGGGCGCCAACAGGTCGGCGTCGCGCGCCGAGGTTCCGGCGGTGTAGAGCGGCGGGTGTTCGAGAAGCCACACGGCCTCGCCCGCCTGTCCCGCGGCCATGGCCGCGACATGCGCCTCCATCGCCGCAAGGGTGTCGGGGTAGGGCGAAAGGCCCGGCAGCACGCGCCACTCGGGCCCCGCGGGGGGGCGCCCGGCGTCACTATTCATGTGCATCCTGGGCCTCCGCCTGTTACCCTTGCGCCATTGCGCGCCCGGTCTGGGCGCCGATTCCGATGGAGTGAGTCGATGATCCCGACACGGATTGCAATGACCGGACTGGCCGCCGCGCTCGTTCTGACCCCCGCCGCCCCGGCCATCGCCGGCGCGGGCGACGCCATCGTGGGCGGGATCATCGGCGGCATCATCGGCGGCGCGATCGCCAACCAGCCGCGCCCGCCCGCACCCCAGGCCGCCGCGCCGCGGCCGGCGGTGTCCTCGGCGGTGCGCGAGCAGAACCGGGCGGTGCAGAGCGCGCTCAACTACTTCAATTTCCCGGTCGGCACCCCCGACGGGGCGATCGGGCCGCGCACCCGCAGCGCGATCTCCGCCTACCAGGCCTTCCTCGGCTTCCCCGCGACCGGCGCGCTGACCGAGTTCGAGCGCACGGTGCTCACCGCGGCGCATCAGCGCGGCCTTTCCGGCGCCCCCGACGCGCTGCGGCTGGCCAGCGGACCCCAGGGCACCCGCGCCCTGCTGGTGGCGCAGCGCGACCTGATGCTGGGTGGCAGCCCTGCGGTGGCGGGGGCCTTCGGCGGCCTGCCGCCCGATGTGGTCGATTCGGTGGTCGAGATCGCGCGCAGCTCGAACGTCGAGGCCGACCAGCTGATGCAGCGCCACGGCTTCATCCAGCTGGCCGACATGAACGGCGACGGGCGCACCGACTACATCCTCGACACCTCGGTGACGGGCTCGGCCTTCTGGTGCAACGCCACCGCCTGCACCGTGCGCGTCTTCGTCTCGACGCCCGAGGGGCACCGCCGCAACGACTTCCAGGCCTTCAACGTGACGCCCGCGATGTTCGCCTGCACCGGCGGCACCTGCATCAAGGTGGGCGAGGCCGGGCGCGACACGACCGTGGCCCTGGCCCCGGCCCCCGCCCCGGTTGCGCCGCCGCTGCAAAGTGCCACGCTGCCCGTCGCCCCGGCGCTGCCGGTGTCGCCGGCCCCGCAGCCCGTTGCCTCGGCGCCGGCGCTGCCGGGCTTTCTTGCCCCCGGCGGCGGGGTGCAGGCGCCCTCGCTCGCCTCGCACTGCGCGCGCATCGCGCTCGTGACCAACAGCAACGGCGGCTATGTCACGCTGGCCGGCATGACCGACCCCGCCTTCGCGCTGGCCGAGCAGTTCTGCCTTGCCCGCACCTACGCCATCGCCGAGGGCGAAGACATGGTCGCCCGCCTGCCCGGCGTGACGCCCGACCAGATCGCCGCGGAATGCGGCCAGATCGGGCCGGCGACCCGCACGCTGGTGGCGGCGCTGGCGCTGAAGCCGCGCGACGAGGTGCTGCGCGACACCTCCGACTTCGTGATCCGGGCCGGCGCCGTGCCCGACGTGCTGGCCGCGACTGCCAAGATCTGCCTCTCGGTCGGCTACCGGACCGACGCGATGGATGTGGCGCTGGGCTCGGGCCTCCTGCTCGCCGCGCTCGGCCAGAGGCCCTATGCCGAGCTGGTCGGGCATCACCTGCGCGAGGGCTTCGGCACCGCCGCCCGCACCGAGCATGCGGTGCAGTGGTACGACCTTGCCCTCGGCGCGATCTCGGGCGGGGTGACGCCGGTGTTCCTGCCCGGCCAGCCCGACCGCACCGATCTGCTGCGCGCCGCGGTGGACCTTATCGCCGGCCGCGCCGCCGCCGCCCCTCGCCCGGCGCTTCCGTCGCTGCGCGGGATCTCGGCCTTCGGCGGCGGCGCCAATCCGTGACGATGGCGTCGCGGCGGGCGCCTGCCGGCGCCGCCGATTTCCCTCTTCCCTTCGCCTCGGCGAGCCGCTATGAGGCTCGCCACCGGCCAGGGCGTGCGGTCGTGGCGGAATTGGTAGACGCGCAGCGTTGAGGTCGCTGTTCCTTAACCGGAGTGGAAGTTCGAGTCTTCTCGACCGCACCAGCCCCCTTCACCGCCGGGCGGACGGCCCGTCAGGGCGGTCTGGGTTCCCCGCCATTGCGGGGCGTCGGTGCGGCGGCCAGCACCGACACCGACCCGTCCGGCCGGCGCGCCAGCAGCACCGGCAGCCCGTGCGCCAGCGGTTCGGCCGCCCCAGCGCCCAGCCGTTCCAGCAGCGCGCGAAAGACGCCGGCATGGGCGACGACAAGCGCCCCCTCGGCGCGGCCGTCCCGGCAGGCCTCGGCCAGCGCCGCGGCGATGCGGTCGCCGAAGGCCGCCCAGGGCTCGGCCCCCGGCGGATCGGTCAGGGCCGGGCGGGCCTCGCGCGGCCGACCCTCCCACGGGCCCCAGCCGCGCTCGTTCAGCCGCGGATCGCAGGCCAGCGGCAGCGCTAGCGCCTGCGCCACGATCGCCCCGGTCTGGCGTGCGCGCTGAAGGCCGCTGGAGATCACCCGCGTCACACCCGCGCCCGCCAGCAGCGCGGCAAGGCGGCGGGCATCCGCCTCGCCCAGCGGGTCGAGCGGCGGGTCGCTCCGGCCCTGCACCAGCCCGCGAAGGTTCATGGCGGTGCGGCCGTGGCGCGCGAACCAGAGCCGTTGCGGCCAGAGCGCGGCGAGAGGCGGCGGCGTCACAGCGCCAGGTCCGCCATGTCCGGCAGGACCGCGGGCGCAAGCGCCGCGCCGAGGGCCGGGTAGAGGCGCGGGTCGCAGAACGCGGCGACGGCGCGCCGCGCGCCGAGGCGAAGAAGCAGGGCCCGGTTCTCGGACAGCCAGGGATGCACGGGCCAGGGCAGCCGGCCGGCGCGGCCCGCGGCCAGCAGCCGCGCCGCGGCGCTGCCCGCAGGGCAATGCCCGGTGAAGCGGATGGCGCCCGCGCCGCCGGACAGCCGCGCGGCCCAGGCGGCGGTGGCGCCCCCCTCGGCCGCCGGATCGCTGGCCACGACCGCCAGGCCCGCCCGCGGCGCCGCCGTCTCGGCGGCCTCGGCCCCTGCCGCCAGCGCGGCCAGACGGGCGGCCGCCCCCGGGCGCAGCGCCTCGGGCGCCCCGGCCAGCCGCGCCAGCGCCGCGCGCAGCGGCGCGTCCACGGCCACCGGCGCGCCGAGCCCGGCCGCCGCCAGCGCCAGCTCCACGCCGCGCCCCCAGGCCGGCGCGGGCAGCAGCAGCGGCCCCTCCGCCGCGGCCAGCGCCCGGGCAAGCGCCGCGAGGTGCCCGCCCGCGGGCGCCTCGGCCAGGCCGGACGAGGCATCGAGCACGACGGTCGCGGCCGGCGGCGGCGCATCCAGCGGGTAGACGTCGGACGAGAACCCAAGATCGCCGCAGTAGAGCAGCCCCTCGCCCAGCGCGAGGTGCAGCCAGACACCGCCCGGCGCATGGCCGTTGCGCCCGGTGGTGACGGTCACGCCGCAGAGCTGCACCTGCCCGCACAGCGGCAGCGGCCGGGCATCGGCAAGGCGCAGGACCCGGGCGGTCAGGTCGGTGGCGTGCACCGGCGGGTTGCCGACCGCGGCGCGCAGCGGCAGGCCCGCGGCGTGGTCGGGGTGCAGGTGGCCCAGCAACACCGCATCGACCGGCCCGACGCCGCGCAGGTCGGGCTGCCCGCCCGGCCCGGCCACCGCCCCGAGGTCGAGCAGCAGCCGCGCGCCCGGCGCCTCGACCAGGAAACAGGCCGCGGCCTTGTCGCCGAGCCCCGAAAGCGCGCGCAGCCGGGCCGTCACGGCGGCGCCGCCGGCGGGCCGAAACCGCTGTGCCGTCCGCGACCGTTGCCCATGGCGCCGCTATAGGCGAGCGCGTCGCAAGGGGCAACGTCTGACGGGAAATGTGAAATTTCTGCAAACGGGTTCCCCGGCCCGGCCCGGCCAACTAGAAGGATGCGGCAAGCACCTCACCCGGGAGCGATCCAGATGACCGAGACTTCCCTTGTCCTTGCCGGGGCTCTCGCCCTCGGCCTTGCCGGTGCCGCCGCGGCGCAAGGCCAGCTGACCGTCTACACCTCGCAGCCCGTCGACCAGATGGAACAGGTGATCGCGCTGTTCAACCAGAGCCACCCCGACATCAAGGTCGAGATGTTCCGTTCGGGCACCACCGAGGTGATGAACCGCCTGATGACCGAGGTCGAGGCCGGCAGCCCGCAGGCCGACGTGCTGCTGATCGCCGACACCGTGGCGATGACGCAGGCCAAGGACCGCGGCCTGCTGCTGGCCTGGCCCGAGGCGCCGGTTGCAGGGCTGCCCGAGGGGCAGTTCGACCCCGACATGACATTCTTCGGCACCAAGCTGATCACCACCGGCATCGTCTGGAACACCGCCTCGGGGACCCCCCGCCCCGAGTCCTGGCGCGATCTGCTGGCGCCGGCGGCCAGGGACCGGGTGATCATGCCAAGCCCGCTCTATTCCGGCGCGGCGGTGATCCATGTCGGCACGCTGGCCAACACCGAGGGCTTCGGCTGGGACTATTTCGAGGCGCTGAAGAACAACGGCGCGATCGCGGTGCGCGGCAACGGCGGCGTGCGCGATGCGGTGGCGCGGGGCGAGCGCGCCTACGGCGTGCTGATCGACTACATGGCCTTCGGCGCCGCGGCCGAGGGCTCGCCGGTCGAGTTCGTCTTTCCGGCCGAGGGCGTGACGGCGATCAACCAGCCGGTCGCGATCCTCGCCAGCTCGCAGAACGTCGAGGCCGCCAAGGCCTTCGTGGCCTTCCAGCTCGGGCGCGAGGCGCAGGAGCAGGCGGTGCGCCAGCTCTACTTCCCGCTGCTCGAGGGCGTCGCCCCGCCCGAGGGCTATCCCGACCCGGCCACGCTGAAGATCATCGCGGTCGATCCGGCGGTGATCCAGGGCCAGACCGAGGAGATCATGCGCCGCTTTGCCGACCTCTTCGGCGGGTGATGCAAGCGCCCCAACGCCGGCGGGGGCTGTCCTGAGCCCCCCGCCGCAACCCGGCGCGCAGGCCCTTCGCGGCCTGCGCCTTTCCTTGGCGCAACCGCGCCTTGGCGAGGGCCGCTGGATGCTTGCGCTGCTGGCGGTCTATGTCGGCGCCGTCTGCCTTTTGCCGATGGCGCGGCTGTTCTGGATGGGGCTGGCGCCGGGCGGCGGCGCGCCGGACCTCGGCCTGCTGGCCGACCAACTGGCCCAGCCGCGGGTGCGCACGGCGCTCGGCAACACGCTCGAGGCCGGCGCGCTGGCCACGCTGCTGTCGGTCGCGCTCGGGGCCGGCATGGCCTTTCTCGTGGCGCTGAGCGACCTGCGCGGCCGCGCCGTGCTCGTGTTCATGCTGATCCTGCCGATGCTGATTCCGGCGCAGATCACCGCGCTGGCCTGGCTCGAGTTTCTCGGGCCCTCGAGCCCGGTGCTGCGCCCGCTCGGGCTGGCCCCGCCCATGGGCTCGCGCAATCCGCTCTACTCGCGCGAGGGGATCGTGCTGCTGCTGGGGGTCGAGCACTCGACGATCGTCTTTCTGGCGGTGCGCGCGGCGCTGCGGTCGGTGCCCGACGATCTGCTCGAAGCCGCGCGCGTGGGCGGCGTCCGGCCGCTGGCCGCCACGGCGCGGATCGTCCTGCCGCTGACCCTGCCGGCGATCGGGGCGGGGGCGGCGCTGGCCTTCGTCTCGGCGGTGGGCAACTTCGGCATCCCGGCCTTCCTTGGCATTCCCGGCCGCTATCCGATGATGACGACGCTGATCTTCCAGCGCCTTTCGGGCTTCGGGCCCGGCGCGCTGAACGAGGTGGCGGCGCTGGCGCTGATCCTCGCCGCGCTGGCCGGGCTCGGGCTGGTGGCGCAGACGCTGGCGCAGCGCCTGCACCGGTTCGAGCTGTCGGGCGGGCGGCCGGTGCGCGGCTTTGCGCTCGGCCCGTGGCGGCTGCCGGTCGAGGCGGCGGTCTGGGCGGTGGTGCTCCTGGTCTCGGTCCTGCCGCTGGTGGCGCTGGTCGGCGGCTCGGTCAGCCGCGCGGTGGGCGTGCCGCTCGGCCTGGGCACGGTCACGCTCGACCACTACGCCCGCGTGCTGGCCAGCCCCGCGACGACGCGCGCCTTCGTCAACAGCACCCTGCTGGCAGGAGCGGCGGCGGCGATCTGCGCCGGGGTCGCGGTGGTGATGGCCTATTTCGTCGCGCGGCGGCGCACGCCGCTGGCACGCGCCCTGAACCTGACCATCGACGCGCCCTACGCCCTGCCCGGCACGGTGCTGGCCATCGCGATCATCCTGGTCTACCTGCGCCCCCTGCCGCTCGTGGGCATCGGGCTTTACGGCACGATCTGGATCATCCTCGTGGCCTATCTCGCGCGGTTCCTCGCGCTGGCGCTGCGCCCGACGGTGGCGGCGATGGCGGGGGTCGAGGCAGCGATGGAAGAGGCCGCGCAGGTCGCGGGCGCGCGGCCGCTGCGGCGGCTGACCGCGGTGCTTCTGCCGCAGGTCGCGCCGGCGGCCATGGCGGGGGGGTTGCTGGTGTTCATGGGCGCGTTCAACGAGCTCACCGTCTCGATCCTGCTGTGGTCCACGGGGAACGAGACGCTGGGCGTGCTGGTGTTCAACCTCTACGACCTCGGCGCCACGACGCGCGCCGCGGCGGTGTCGGTGCTGACGGTGCTGGCCACGCTGGCCATCGCCGGGGCGCTGACGCTGCTGGCCCGCCGCCTGCCGCCCGGAGTGCTGCCATGGCAAGCCTGACGCTGTCGGCCCTGACCCGCCGCTTCGCCGGCCGCGCGGCGGTGGACGACGTGTCGCTTGCCGTCGCGGACGGCGCCTTCGTGGCGATCCTCGGACCCTCGGGCTGCGGCAAGACCACGCTTCTGCGGCTGGTCGCGGGGTTCGAGCGGCCCGACGCGGGCCGCATCGCCATCGACGGAGAGGTGGTCGCCGGCCCCGGCCGGCATCTGCCGCCCGAGGCGCGCGGCATCGGCATGGTGTTCCAGTCCTACGCGCTCTGGCCGCACATGAGCGTGGCGGGCAACGTGGGCTTCGCGCTGCGGATGCGCGGGATGGGCCGGGGGGCGATCGCGGCCAGGGTCGAGGCGGTGCTGGCGATGGTGGGGCTGGCGGGCTTCGGCCCGCGGCGGCCGGCCGAGCTGTCGGGCGGGCAGCGCCAGCGCGTGGCGCTGGCGCGCTGTCTGGCCATGGAGCCGCGGCTGATCCTGATGGACGAGCCGCTGTCGAACCTCGATGCGCCGCTGCGCGAGGCGATGCATGTCGAGCTGCGCCGCCTGCACCGCGAAAGCGGACGCACCGTGCTTTACGTCACCCACGACCAGGACGAGGCGATGGCGCTGGCCGACCGCATCGTGGTGCTGCACGAGGGGCAGCTGCAGCAGGAAGGCCCGCCGCAGACCCTTTACGACCGGCCCGCCAACCGGCTGGTGGCCGAGTTCTTCGGCCGCGGCACCGTGCTGCCGATCGAGCCGCTGGGGCCGGACGGCAACGGCCGGCTGGCGGCGCGCCTGTTCGGCGCGCCGGTGCGCCTGCGCTGGCAGGGCAGCCTGGGCCACCCGCCGGCGGCGGCGGTGAAGGCCGAGCATCTCGCGCTGCAACCGCCCGAAGCCCCGGGCGCGGGCTTTGCCGCGCGGGTGGAAAGCTGCGCCTTCGCCGGCCGCGGCTACCGGCTGCGCCTGCGTCCGCTGGCCGCGCCCGACACCGTGCTGACCCTCGACAGCATCCGCCCGTTCGAGGCTGCCGATGCCGTGGCCGTGGCGGTGACCGACGGCTTCGCCCTGCCGGGCGGCGCCGCGCCTGCCGCAGGCTAGTGCCTGCCGGTGCGGTCGCGCCGCCGGGGCCGCCGGGATAGGGGCTTGCCCCCGCCGGCTGCGACGGCAAGACTGCGCGGGCCGACTCGACAGCGGGCAGGTGACCGATGACATCCGATCCCTATTCCGTCCTCGGCGTGCCCAGGACTGCGACGGACGACGAGATCAAGCGCGCCTACCGCAAGCTGGTGCGCAGCAGCCACCCCGACCTGCACCCCGACGATCCGGCCGCCGAGGCGCGCTTCAAGGCCGTCTCGGCCGCCTACGACCTGCTCAAGGACCCCGAGACGCGGCGGCGGTTCGATGCCGGCGAGATCGACGCCAGCGGGGCCGAGCGGCCTCAGCGGCAGTATTACCGCGACTTCGCCGAGGCGGCCGGCAACCCCTACCGGCGCGGGGGCGGGTTCTGGACGGAAGGCGACTGGGGCGGCGGCGATCCGGCCGATCTCTTTGCCGAGCTTTTGCGCCAGCGCGGGCGTCGCGGCGGCGGCGAAGACTTGGGCGGGCGCGGCTTTGCGGCCCCCGGCCTCGACCTGCGCTTCTCGCTCGAGGTGCCGTTCCTCGTTGCCGCGCGGGGCGGCGAGGTGCCGGTGACGCTGCCCGACGGCGCGTCGCTGAGCGTGCGCGTGCCCCCCGGCGCCGCGGACGGCCAGACCCTGCGCCTGCGCGGCAAGGGCGCGCCCGGCCTCGGCGGCGGCCCGCCCGGCGATGCGCTGGTCACCCTCGCGGTGCGCCCGCATCCGGTGTTCCGGCGCGAGGGCGACGACATCCACCTTACCCTGCCCGTCACCATCGACGAGGCGATCCTGGGCGCCAGGGTGACCGCCCCCACCATCGCCGGCCCGGTCAGCCTGACCATCCCCGCGGGGGCGAGTTCGGGCCGGGTGCTGCGCCTGCGCGGTCGCGGCGTGGCGCGGCCCGGGGCAGCGGCGCCCGGCGACCAGCTGGTGGAGCTGAGGATCGTGGCGCCGCCGAAGGTGGACGACGCGCTGCGCGACTTCCTGCGCGACTGGCGCAAGACCCACGCCCACGACCCGCGCGCGGGCCTGCTGAAGGAGGCCGAGGCATGACCGGGCATCTGAGCACCGGGCATCTGAGCGAGGACGAGGCCCTGGCCGCCGTTCCGGGCCTGACCCGCGCACGCCTCACGGCGTTCGTCGAGGCCGAGATCGTCCGCCCGGTGCGGGAGGGGACGGGCGCGGCGGCCCGCTGCTGCTTCCGCCGGATCGACATCGCCCGCATGCAGCTTCTGTGCGAGCTGGCCGACGACCTGGCGCTGGACGAGGCGTCGCTCGGGGTGGTGATGACGCTGCTCGACCAGTTGCACACGGTTCGGCGCGAGCTGCACGCGGTCCTGCGCGCGGTCGAAGCCGAACCGCCCGAGGTGCGCGCCCGCATCGCGGCAGCGCTGATCGGACCGCGCTGACCGTCCGGCCGGGCGCATGGGCCGGCCGGGCGCACAGGCCGGCCGGGCGCACGGGCGGACCGGCCGAAGCCCCGCCCGAGGTCTCGGGCCGGCCGAACCGGGCGCGATCGCCCCCTGCCGCCGGTCAGGCGACCTTTTGCAACATCCCCTCGGGCGTCACGCCCAGCGCATGGCAGACGTCGCGCGTCAGCTGCGGGCGGTTGAGGGTGTAGAAATGCAGGTCCTCCACCCCCTCGGCCAGCAGCGCGTCGCAAAGCTCGGTGGCCAGGGCGGTGGCCAGCAGGTCGGCGCGGCCCTCGCGGGTGGCGGTGGCGAAGGCCTCGTCCAGCCAGGCCGGCACCTTCGCGCCGCAGCGGGCGGCGAAGCGGCGGGCGTTGGCCCAGTTCTCGATGGGCAGGATGCCCGGGATGATCGGCGCCGCGATGCCGGCCGCGGCGCAGGCGTCGCGAAAGCGCAGGAACGTCTCGGCCTCGAAGAAGAACTGCGTGATCGCGGCGGCGGCGCCGGCCTCGATCTTGCGCTTGAGCCAGCGCACATCGGCCATCGCGTCGGCGGCCTCGGGGTGCGGATCGGGGTAGGCGCCCACCCGGACCGTGAAGCGCCCCGTCGCGGCCAGCGCCGCGACGAGCTCGACCGAATCGGCAAAGCCTTCGGGGTGGGGCACGAAGCGGCCCTGACCCTTCGGCGGATCGCCCCGCAGCGCCACGATGTCGGACACCCCCGCGGCGGCATAGCTTTCGGCGATCTCCAGCGTCTCGGCCCGTGTCGCATCGACGCAGGTCAGATGCGCGGCGACCCTCAGGCCCCAGTTCCGGCCGATCGTCGTCACCGCCTCGTGCGTCAGCTTGCGGGTTGTGCCGCCGGCGCCGTAGGTGACCGAGACGAAGGCGGGCTTGAGCGGCGCCAGAACCTGCAGCGACTCCCACAGCCGGAACGAGGCGTCGAGCGACTGCGGCGGAAAGAACTCGAACGAGATACGGGGAACGGGCATCGCGAGCCTCCTGCGTTGTCCCTGTTGTGGCAGTGCGCGGGATGTGAGACAAACTCATATTTCTCATCATCTGGATGAGGTCCGCCGCATGCACATCGAGTTCCGCCACCTGCGCACGATCAAGGCGATCCACGAGGCCGGCGGCCTGGCCCGGGCCGCCGAGCTGCTCAACATCACCCAGTCGGCGCTGTCGCATCAGGTGAAGGGCCTCGAGGACCAGTGCGGGGTGGAGCTGTTCGTGCGTCGCTCCAAGCCGTTGAAGCTGTCGGCCGCGGGGCTGCGGCTGCTGCGGCTGGCCGAGCGCATCCTGCCCGAGATCGAGGCGCTGCAGGAGGAGTTCCGCGGCCTCGTCGCAGGCAGGACGGGGCGGCTGCACATCGCCATCGAATGCCATGCCTGCTTCGAATGGCTGTTTCCGGTGCTCGAGGCCTTCCGCCGCGCCTTTCCCGACGTGGACGTGGACATCCGCGCCGGGCTCGCCTTCGATGCGCTGCCCGCGCTGCTGCGCGAAGAGGTGGACCTGGTGGTGTCCTCGGACCCCGAGGCGCTGGCGGGCGTCGATTTCACGCCGCTGTTTGACTACGAGGCGCTGTTCGTCGCCGCCGCGACCCATCCGCTGGCGACCAAAGCCTTCGTCGAGGCCGAGGATTTCCGCGACGAGACGCTCATCACCTATCCCGTGGACCGCAGCCGCCTCGATGTGTTCACCGCGCTGCTGACGCCCGCGCGGGTCGAGCCGCGGGCGATCCGGCAGGTCGAGCTGACGGCGGTGATCCTGCTTCTGGTGGTCTCGGGCCGCGGCGTCGCCGTGCTGCCCGACTGGGTGCTGCGCGAGGTGCGCACGCATTCGGATTTCGTCACCCGCCCGCTGACCGCCGCGGGGGTGACCAGGCGCCTCTTCGCCGCGACGCGGGCCGAGGACACCGCGAGGCCGTTCATGGCGCAGATGCTGCGGCTGATGCGCACCGAGCCGGTGAAGCTGCAGCGGCCATAGGGCGGGGCGGCAGGCGGCCTTTCCATCCTGCCCGGCGGCGGCTATAGGCGCGGCACAGCGCCCGGAGACCCGCCATGCAGACGTCCGCCAACCTCAACCTCATGGTCAAGGCCGCCCGCCGCGCCGCGCGCAGCCTGATCAAGGATTTCCGCGAGGTCGAGAACCTCCAGGTCTCGATGAAGGGCGCCGGCGACTTCGTCAGCCGGGCCGACACGGCCGCCGAGGCGATCATCCGCGAAGAGCTCATGGGCGCCCGGCCGACCTATGGCTGGGTGGGCGAGGAAAGCGCGGCCGCGGCCGGCGCCGACCCGACACGGCGCTGGCTGGTCGATCCGCTGGACGGGACGACGAACTTCCTGCACGGGCTGCCGCACTGGGCAATCTCGATCGCGCTCGAGCACAAGGGCGAGATCGTCGCGGGCGTCGTCTACGACCCGGTGAAGGACGAGATGTTCTGGGCCGAGAAGGGCGCCGGCGCCTGGATGAACGAGCGGCGGCTGCGCGTCTCGGGCCGGCGGCAGATGATCGAGGCGATCTTTGCAACCGGCGTGCCCTTTGCCGGCCGGCCGACGCTGCCCGCGACGCTGGCCGACCTTGCGCGGCTGATGCCGCAATGCGCCGGCGTGCGCCGCTGGGGGTCGGCGGCGCTCGACCTCGCCTATGTCGCGGCCGGGCGCTACGAGGGGTTCTGGGAGCGCGGGCTGCACCCCTGGGACATGGCCGCGGGGCTTCTGCTGGTGCGCGAGGCGGGCGGCATGGTCGCCCCGCTGCGCGAAGGCACCGACATGCTGGACAGCGGCGCCGTCGTCGCCTCGAACGCGGCGCTGCACGAGACCTTCCTCGCCACGATCCGGGGCCAGTAGGGCGGGCGCCAAGGGGCGGGGACCGGCCCGGCGCGGTGCCGCCATCGCCATGCAGACCTGCCCGACGCCGAAAGCGGCGGTCGGGATGGCGCGTCGAGACAGGACCGGGTGCGTGCAAGGCCGGTTGCAGCGGATCGGCCGTGCCGGACATCTGCCGGCCCCGACAGGCTGTCGCGCCGCAGGGCGCGGCCGACGCTCGCCATCCCCTGCCGCAGCCCGGACGGCCCGCTGCACCCGCCGGTCGACACCGCGCCGGTGCGCGCCGCCGGTCCGGCGCCGGGCGCAGCCGAGGGCGGCGGGGCGGTCACCCTCCCGCGGGCTCTCCCACCACCCCCTCGCTCAGGAGGGCCGCGATGCGCCCCTCCGGCAGGCCCAGCTCGCGCAGCACCTCGCGGCTGTGCTGGCCGACCAGCGGCGCGGGGCGGTCCACCCGCGGGGGCGTCGCGCTCATGTGCACGGCGGGGCCGACGATCCGGACCTCGCCGGCGACCGGATGGCGGTAGCTCGCGATCAGGCCGAGGTGGCGCACCTGCGGGTCCTCGGCCGCCTCGAGATGCGTCTTGACCTCGCCGCACCAGATGTCGGCGGCAAGCAGCGCCTCGATCAGCGCCGCGGTGGTCCAGCGCCGCGTCTCCTCGGCCAGGCGGTGCCAGATCTCGTCGCGCCGGTCGTAGAGCGTGGCGGGCTCGTCGTAGGCCAGAAGCTCGGGCTTGCCCAGCACCCCCACAAGCGTGCGGTAGGGGCTCATGGCGATGGTCACCCAGCCGTCGGCGGTGGGATAGACGCCGAAGGGCGCATCCATGCCCGGATGGCCGATGCCCGAGCACGGACGTTCGAGGTTCTCGCCGGTGTTCATCACCATCACCATTTCCTGGTTCTGGTGGGCCAGAAGCCCGGCGAGCAGATTGACCTTCACCTCCTGCCCCTGCCCGCTGCGCTCGCGCCACAGCAGCGCCGAGAGGATGCCGTAGACCATGTTCATCGCGCCGATCTGGTCGGAGAAGCCCGCGCCCACGGGCACGGGCGGCCCGTCGCCGCGCCCGGTGGCGGCCATCAGCCCCGCCAGCCCCTGGATCAGCATGTCCTGCCCGGGACGGGTCGCATAGGGGCCGTCCTCGCCATAGCCCGAACCCGAGCAGTAGACGATGCGCGGGTTGACGGCGCGGAAATCGTCATAGCCGTAGCCCAGCCGCCGCATCACGCCGGGGCGGAAGTTCTGCACCACGACATCGGCGCCGCGGGCCAGCTCGATCACGATCTCGCGCGCCGCGGGCGCCTTGAGGTCGAGCGCGAGCGAGCGCTTGTTGCGGTTCCAGGCCAGGAAGTTGGGGCTTTCCGACCCGCCCAGCCAGCGGTTGCGGAAGGTGAGCGAGCGGAACAGGTCGCCCGCGCCCGGCCGCTCGATCTTGATCACGTCGGCGCCCATGTCGGCCAGCAGCTGGGTGGCGAAGGGGCCCTGCAGAAGGTGGCTGAAGTCGAGGATGCGGATGCCCTGAAGGGCCTGCGGGCTGTCGGTCATGCGGTGTCTCGCGTGTTGGTCAAGGGGGGAAGAAAACGGTCGTCGTCGGCCCCGCCGCGGGCGCGGTCGCGCGCCGTGCGCCAAAGGCTGCGCAGTCCGGCCAGCATCCGCTCGGGCGGTTCGCCGGCGGCGAGCCCTGCGCGCAGGGCAGCGCTGGCCGCGGTCTGGAAGGCGATGTAGCCGTCGAAGCGCGGGCGCAGCAGCGCGTGCCCGGCGGTGGCCAGCGTGCCCTGGTAGAAGCCGGCCCAGTCGGCGTTGACGCTCGCGTCGGTCCAGGCCGCGCGCAGCCCCGGCTGGCCGTTGTGGCGGGGGATGAAGCCCCGCTGCGCCCCGTCGGACAGAAGCCAGGCCAGATGGGCGCGCAGATCGGCCGAGACCCGGGCGCGGCGGCTGAGGGCGATGCCGGTGCCGCCCAGCACCCCGCCGAAGCCCGCCCCTGCGCGCGGCGTGTCCGAAAAGGCCAGCGCCCGCCGCCCCGCCGCCGCACGCGCATAGGGCGCATAGCCGAAGACGAGGGGGACGAGCGCGATCGCCTCGCCCCGCGCCATCGCCTCGAGCAGCGCGATGGGGTTCATCGCCTCGCTGCCCGGCGGGCGCAAGGCATGGAGGCGCCGCATCCAGTCGAGCGCCGGCAGCGCGGCGTCGTCGGGCAGGAAGGCCTCGCCCTGCGGCACCGCACCGCGGCTGCCGGCCAGCGACATCAGGGTGAGGACGGCATGCGGGCCCGCCAGCGACAGCGCCACGCCGCCGCCGCGGGCGATCTCGGCCATCTCCTCCCAGTCCTGCGGGGGGGCGGCGATACGGTCGGGCCGGCGCGCCACCACCTGGCAGGCGACATCGAGCGGCAGGGCATAGTGCCGCCCGCCCCAGCGGTAGCTTGCCATCGCCGGGCCGACCGCCGCGGCGGCCCAGCGGGCCGCTGCCTCGGGGCCGAAGACCTCCTCGATCGGGGTCAGGCAGTCCTCGGCCGCCGCCTCGCCCAGATGCGGATGGTCGATCACAAGGACGTCGTAGCGCGCGGCGAGGTCGGCAATGGGCGCGCTCTCGAATCCCTCGAGCGGCTGGGCCTCCCACAGGATCAGCGGCCGGTCGCGGCCGGCGTTGGCGCGCGCGGCCGCGGCCGCGAGCGCGTCGCGCCCGCGCGGATGGTCCCAGGTCAGCCCGCGGTATTCGGGGGGGGGCGTCACAGGCTGGCCCTCCAGAGCGGGGGGGCGCCGATGTCGGCCTGGATGCGGGCGATGTGCCAGCGGCCGAGATTGGCGGTGTAGATCGTGGTGCCGTCGAAGGCGATGTTGGTGGGATGCGCCAGGGTGTGGGCGGTGATGTCCTCGATCAGCAGCGCCGCGCGCCCGCCGCCGGGCGGGATGCGCAGCAGCCGCGAGGGCTCGTAGCAGCCCACCACCAGCCCCCCCGCCTCGTCGAAGGCGATGCCGTCGGGCAGGCCGGGCAGATCCTCGGCATAGGGTTCGGCGGCGCCGGCGCTGCCGTCGGGGCGCACGGGGATGCGGCGGATGCGCCGCGCGAAGGTCTCGCAGACATAGACGGCGTCCTCGCCTTGGCGCATCGCCAGCCCGTTGGCGAAGACGAGCGGGGCGGCATACCACAGCGCGCCCTCGCCGGTGGCAAGGTCGTAGGCCCAGATGCCGGGCCCCGGGGCGCGGAAATCGTGGCTGTCCGACACCAGAAGCCGGCGGCGCGCGGCATCGACGAGGGGGAAGTTGGGGATGCGGATGCCGGGCGGGGTCAGCCGCGCCAGCGCCCCCGTGGCCAGGTCGAGCCGGAACACCGCCCTGTGGCGCAGGTCGCAGGCGAACAGCGCGCGGTCGCCGTCGAAGGCCAGCCCCAGCGTGAAGCCTCCGGTCGCGCCCATGCGCTCGATCCGCCCGCCGTCGGGGGCGATGCGCAGGAGGTCGCCGTCCTGGTTGCCGCACCAGATCCAGCCGTCGGGGCCGACGGCGACGCCCTCGGGATGGCTGAGCCTCGGCTCGGCGAAGATGCCGTCGAAGAACACCGCGGCGCGGTCGGGCGGCAGCCGGGCGGGGCCGGGATCGGGGAAGCGGGCGGGGGCGGCGGCGGTGGTCTCGGCGGTCATGGGGCATCCTTGGGGCGGGCATCCTCGGGGCGGGCATCCTTGGGGCGGGCATCCTCGCGGCGGGCTCCGGTGGCCGCGTCGAAAAGGTGCAGGCGCTCGCGCGGCAGGCGCAGGCCGAGCCGCATGCCCATCGGGCGCATCCCCTCGGGCGGGACCTTGGCGATCACCATCGAGGGGCCCGCGCGGAGGTTGAGAAGCGTCACGTCGCCCAGAAGCTCGGCCGAGAACACCTCGGCCACCAGATCGCCCGCGCCGGCGTCCACCACCCCGACATGCTCGGGGCGGATACCCAGCAGCACCGCCCCCGGCGCGGCCGCCAGCGGAAGGCCGCCCGCGGGGTGCCGGAACCGGCCGCCCTCGATCCGCCCGGCGATCAGGTTCATCGGCGGCGAGCCGATGAAGCCCGCCACGAAGGCGTTGGCGGGGCGGGCATAGATCTCGGCCGGGGCGCCGCAGTGCTGGATGCGGGCGTTGTTGAGAATGACGATGCGGTCGGCCAGCGTCATCGCCTCGACCTGGTCGTGGGTGACATAGATCGTGGTGATGCCAAGCTCGCGCTGCAGATGCTTGAGTTCGGCCCGCATCCCCGTGCGCAGCTTGGCGTCGAGGTTCGACAGCGGCTCGTCCATCAGGAACAGCTGCGGCCGGCGGACGATGGCCCGGGCCAGCGCGACGCGCTGGCGCTGCCCGCCCGACAGCTCGGCCGGGCGGCGGTGCAGCAGCGCCTCGAGCTCGACCTTGGCGGCGGCGGCGCGCACCTGCGCCTCGCGCTCGGCCCCGCGCAGGCCGCGCACCTTCAGCGGATAGCCGATGTTCTGCCCCACCGTCATGTGCGGATAGAGCGCGTAGTTCTGGAACACCATGGCGAGGTCGCGGTCGCGGGGGTGCACCTCGTTCACCCGCCGCCCGCCGATGAAGATGTCGCCCGCCGTCGGTTCCTCGAGCCCCGCGACGATGCGCATCGTCGTCGTCTTGCCGCAGCCCGAGGGACCGAGCAGCACCAGAAACTCGCCGTCCGCGATCGCCAGGTCGAGCGCCTCGATCGCGGTGAAGCTGCCGAAGCGCTTGACGAGGCCGCGCAGGTCCACCGTGGCCATGCTCAGCCCTCCGCCGAAAGAAAGCCGGCGCGGAAGGGCAGGCCGACCGTGGTGCCATCGTCGCCCGACAGCGTCAGCCGGTCGCCTTCCACCGCGATCGCGGTCACCGCGCGCCAGCGCGCCGGACGCGGCAGGGCCCCGGTGACATGGGCGATGCGGTGCACCCGCCCCGGCGCGAGGGCAAAGACCGTGGGCACGCCCTCGGCCGCCACCGGGTTCGGGCCGGCCGCCGCGGCATGGCCAAGCGGGCCGGCCGCGCGCCCGTCCTCGATGCCGAGCACGCCCAGATGCCGGCCGCTCCAGGGCGGGGCGTCGCGCCCGCCGTTCGAGAACCACAGCATCGTCACCGGCAGCACCGCCGGGGCCTTGAGGAAAAAGACGATGTCGCCCTCGTCCTCGCGCAGCACCGCGGTCCAGCCGAGCGGGCTGTCCGGGGCCTCGACCAGCGTCGCGAAATCCTCGTGCCGCGCCCCGAGCGGCAGGCGCCCGAGATCGAGCGTGCCGCCCCCCGCCGCCGGAACTGCCGCAAGGTCGGTCGCGCGGGCGGGGCAGCGCAGCAGGTTGCGCCCGGGTTCCAGCGGCGCCTCCGGCGTCAGCGCCGCGCGCTTGGGCGACAGACACAGCCGCCCGCGGCCCCCGAGCCGCACCATCGGGTGATGCGCCGCCGTGAGCGGGCCCGCCCCGCCCTCGATCCGGTGCTCCTGGTAGAGCAGCGGCGCATCGGGGGCGAGCGCGAGGCGCTTCTCGATCCGCGCGCCCATCACCGGGCGCCGCAGTTCGAGCCGCAGCGCATCCGGCCGCGCCTCGAGCAGCCGCCAGGGGCCGTTGGCGGCATGCCCGTGGAAGGGGCCGCCCTCGATGTCGTTCGCGGCGAAGGGCGCGCAGAGGAAATCGCCCGCCAGATACCGCTCGAGCGGCAGAAGGCCGGGCAGCGCCAGCGCCTCGGGCGTGCCCGCCCAGGGTGCGCGGTGCAGGGCCGCGATGCGCCCGCCGTCGGGGCGCGCGAAGTCGAGCAGGGGGAGGTTGCCGACGGCGGGGTCCACCGCCACGCGCCCCGCCGGGGTCTCGGCCACGACCCAGCTCGCCGGCAGGCCGGTCATTCGCCCCTCACCACCAGCCCGCCGTCCACCCGCAGGATCTCGCCCGTGATGAAGGCCGCCCGCGGCGAGGCCAGGAACAGCACCGCCTCGGCCACCTCGCCGGGTTCGCCGAAGCGGCCGAGCGGATGGGCGCGCGTCCAGCGCGCGATCAGCGCCGCGCTGTCGGCGGCCGCCGCGAAGATGCGGCGGTTCATCGGCGTCATGATCGTGCCCGGCGCCACCGCATTGACGCGGATGCCGGCCGGGGCAAGGTCGATGGCGGCCTGCACCGTCAGCGCGTTCACGCCCCCCTTGGCGGCGGCATAGCCGGCCCAGCCGCCGAACCCCACCAGCCCCTGCACCGAGGACATGTTGACCACAGCCCCCCCGCCGCGGCGGCGCATCTCGGGGACGCAGACCTTCATGCCGCGCCAGACCCCGATCAGGTTTGTCTCGATCACGGCGCGGATGCCGGCCTCGTCGGCCTCGTCCACCACCCCGCCGATGGCGCGGGCGGCGTTGTTCACCAGGATGTCGATGCCGCCGAAGGCCGCGACCGTCGCGGCGGCCATCGCCTCCATGTCGGCCATGCTGGCGACATCGCAGTGCACGAAGCGCGCCGCCGGCCCGATCGCCGCCGCCGCCGACGCCCCGGCCTCGGCGTCGATGTCGGCGATCATCACCTTTGCGCCCCGCGCCGCGAAGGCCTCGGCGCAGGCCCGGCCGATCCCCGCGGCGCCGCCTGTCACGACGGCGGTCTTGCCTTCCAACTCCATCCCCTACTCCCCCCGGAACTGAGGTTCGCGCTTGTCGAGAAAGGCCTCCACCCCCTCCTGCCCGTCGGCGGTGGCATAGAGGCGGAACAGCACCTCCTGCTCGTGGCTTGTGGCGGCCCCGAGCGCCGCGTCGGGCCCCTCGCGGATCAGCCGCTTCATCGCCGCCTGCGCCAGCGGCGCGATCTTCAGGCAGGCGCGCGCGCGGGCAAGCACCGCCTCGCCCAGCGCCTCGGGCGGCACCACCTCGGCCAGGATCCCGAGCGCATGGGCGCGCGCCGCACTCAGCCGCCAGCCCGCCAGCATGACCTCGGAGGCGGCGAACTTGCCCACCGCGCGGGTCAGCCGCTGGGTGCCGCCGCCGCCCGGCGACAGCCCGAGCCGCCCCTCGGGGAGGCCGAGCTGCGCCCCCTCGGCGGCCAGGATGATGTCGCAGCACAGCGCGATCTCGAAGCCGCCGCCCAGCGCATAGCCCTCGACGGCGCAGATCACGGGCTTGGGCAGCCGCTCGAGCCGGTCGAAGATGCGCCGGCTCTCGAGCGAATAGGCGATGAAGGCCGCGCGCCGGTTGCCGCGGTATTCGGCGATGTCGGCACCGGCGACGAAGGCGCGCCCCCCGGTCCCGCGCAGCACCAGCACGCGCACCGCGGGGTCGGCCTCGGCCGCGGCCAGCGCGGCGTCGAACTCGGCCAGAAGCGGCGAGGACAGCGCGTTGAGCTTCTCGGGCCGGTTGAAGCGCAGCTGCCGCACTCCGGGCATCAGCGCGTCGGTCTCGATCAGGGCCATGGGCCTATCCCTTGACGGCGCCGGCGGTGAGCCCGGCGACGAAGTAGCGTTGCAGCAGGAAGAACACCGCGATCACCGGCACCGACACCATCACCGACGAGGCCATGAGCTCGCCGTAGCGGATGCCGTATTGCCCGACGAAGTCGTTCAGGCCCACGGGCAGCGTGCGCATCTCGCGCGTCGCGGTGAACGAGAGGGCAAAGAGGAACTCCTGCCAGGTGACGATCAGCACATAGACGGCGGTGGCGATGATGCCGGGGCGCGCCAGCGGCACCACGATCTCGAAGAACACCCGCAGCCGGCCGGCGCCGTCGATGGTGGCCGCCTCTTCCAGCGCGACCGGCATCTTCCCCAGAAAGCCGCGCAGCAGCCAGATCGCCACCGGCAGCGTGACCGAGACATAGGCGATGATGAGCGCGGCGTAGGTGTTCAGCAGCCCCGCGCCGCGCATCATCCGGTAGATCGGGATGATGATCGCGGCGTGCGGAAACATCTGCGCCAGCACCACCAGCGACATCAGCGCGGTGATCAGCACAAGCCGCGCCCGGGTGAAGCTGTAGGCCGCGAGCAGCCCCAGCGTGACCGTGATCGCCACCGTCGCCCCCGAGACGATCACCGAATTGACGAAGTAGGTGCGGAACTCGGGCCGGAAGGCGGTGACATAGTTGTCGAGGGTCGGCGCCTCGGGCCACAGCCGGGCGGGAATGGCGAAGGGCTCGGTCGCGGGCTTGAGGCTGACCGAGACCATCCAGAAGAACGGCAGCAGCACGAAGGCCGCCAGCAGCAGCTGCAGCCCGGCCAGCGCCGCGCGCTCGGGGACGGACGGCCTCATGCCGTCCTCCGGCGGGCGGCGGTGCTGCGGGTGGCGAGCAGGTAGAAGGCGACCAGCACCGCGAGCACCAGGATCGAGACCACGCCGTAGGTCGCGGCCTCGCCGAAGCGGAACTGGCCGAAGCCCACCTCGTAGATCTTGGTGGGGAAGATGTGGGTGGCGCTTTGCGGCCCGCCGCGGGTCAGCACCCAGATCATGTCGAAGTAGTTGAAGGTCAGGATCGTCGTCAGCACGATGTTCACCACGATCACGCCGCGGATCGCCGGCAGGGTGACATCGACAAGCCGCCGGACCGGCCCGGCGCCGTCGATGGTGGCGGCCTCGATCTGCTCGCGCTCGACGCTCTGCAGCGCGGCGAGGTAGATCAGCGCCGAGAAGGGAAAGCCCTTCCACACCGCGGCGAAGATCGCGGCCGCCATGGCGGTGGAGCTGTCGGCAAGCCACGCCGCGGTCTGCTCGAGCACCCCGACCCGCAGCAGGAGCGAGTTGATCAGGCCGAGCTGGGGGTCGTACATGAAGCGCCAGACGATCGCCGCCACCACCCCGGGCAGCACCCAGGGCAGCAGCACGATCGCCCGAAGCATCCCCTGCCCGGGCAGCCCGCGGTTGAGCAGCAGCGCCGCGAGCAAGCCGAGCAGGTTCTGCAGCAGCACCACCGCCACGGTCCAGACCACCGAGTTGCGCACGATGTGGGGAAAGTCGCGCCCGCCGAACACCCGTTCGTAGACCTCGAACCCCACGAAGCGCGGCTGCGGGCGGATGAACGAGCTGTCGTGGAAGCTCTCGATCACCGTTCCGAGCATCGGCCAGTAGAGCATCACGCCGAGGATGGCGAGCGCGGGCGCCAGCATGAGCCAGTGGAACAGGGTATCGTTGCGCGGCATGAAGCGTCCTGCAGCGGACGGCCGGCGCAGGCAGGGCGCGCGCCGGCCGGGATGGGGCCTAGCGCAGGCGGTCGATGTCGCGGCAGGCGGCGTCGGCCGCCGCCTGCACGTCGGCACCCGAGAAGATATCCTGGTAGAGCCGCACCTGCAGGTCGGACAGTTCGAGATAGCGCGGCGACAGCGGCCGCGGATGGGCGTTGGCCAGATGCTGAAGGATGCGCTCGGGCCCGCGGCGGTTGGCCGCGAGGAACGCCTCGGCCGCCTTCAGGTTGGCCGGGATCAGATCGACGACATCGCCGTTCACGTCCTCGCGCACCATGAACCGGACGAACTTCCACGCGGCCTCGCGGTGCGGCGAGGAGTCGAAGATCGCCAGGTTCCAGCCGCCGAAGGTGCCCACCGGCGTGCGCCCCTCGGGCGCGGTGCCGTTGACGAAATCCCAGTCGAGATTGCTCTTCAAGAGCGTCGGCTGCTCGAGCGCGGGCCAGAACTCGATGGCGAGCGTGCCGTTGAGGAAAAGCTCGCGCATGTCCCCCGACGAGGCGTTGAGGATGCCCGCGGGTGCGAAGCGCGCGAGATCCTGCAGATAGCGCATCGCCTCGACCGCGGGCGGACGGTTGAGCGCGCATTTGCCCTCGGCATCCAGCACCTCGCCGCCGTTCGAGAAGATGAAGCTGTTGGCCACCACCACCGTGTCCTCGCCGCGGTGGGCAAACAGACCGACGCCGAAGCGCCCGTCGCCCGTCAGCCTCTCGGCCGCCGCGCGCAGCCCCCCGAAGGTGGCGATGCTGGCCGGATCGACCCCCGCCGCCTCGAACAGCGCTCTGTTGTAGAAGCTGAACTGCCAGACGTCGACGTTGAACGGAATGCCCCACAACCGGCCGTTGAAGACCGCCGAGTCCCAGGCCCCGCCGAAGAACTGCGCGCGGCCGATGCCCGCCTGCGCGGCGAGATCGGTCAGGTCGACGACCGCGTTCGCCTCGGCGAAGGCCGCGACCCAGATCTGGTCGAGCGTGGCGACGTCGGGCGCGTTGCCGCCCTGCACCGCCGTCAGCAGCCGCTGCTGGTATTCGGGGTAGGGGATGGTCGTCACCTCGACCCGGATGTCGGGGTTCTCGGCCATGAAGCGGCTGACGGCCGCCTGCTGGACGTCGGACAGCCCGCTTTCGGTCTGCTGGTTGTCCCAGAAGCGCAGCGTGATGGTCTACGCGCTGGCGATGCCGGCCGCACCCAGGGCAAGACCCGCGGCGGTGGCGTACAGAATTGCCTTCATCTCGTCGTTCCTCCCTCGACTGCACTCAAATCCGTCGCCCCGCCCGGACGGTTGCGGCCCGCGCGCGCCCGCGCCCCGGCGGCGCGGCGGCCTCCTCCGGCCGCCCTGGCTCGCCGGCGTCCCCGGCCACGAGCACCTCGACCCCGGCATCGCGCAGCGCGCTGCGATCCACGGGCAGGGCATAGTCGTCGGTGATCACCTCGCTCACCGCGTCGATGCGGGCGATGCGATGGTTGGCGTCGGCGCCGATCAGCGTGTAGTCGGCCAGGGCGATGACGCTGCGCGCCGCGTCGCAGAAGCGGGAGCCGACCAGCGCCAGGCGTTCGTCCACGGCCGAGATCCCGAAGCGCGGGGTGACCCCGGCGACCGACAGGAAGGCCTTGTCGGCACGCATGCGCTCGAACAGGGCCCCAAGGCTCGGCCCGACAAGGCAGCGGTCGGCGGCCTGGTATTCGCCGCTGGTCAGGATCACCCGCAGCCCGGGCGCATCCTGAAGCCGGTGGAGCACGTCGAAGGCGTTGGTGATCACGGTCAACCCGCGCAGCTGCGGCGCGCCCTCGAAGGCGGCCTGACGGATCAGCCCGGCCAGATGCTGCGTCGCCTCGCCCTCGCCTAGGATCACCGTCTCGCCCGGCCCGATCCGCTGCAGCGCCGCTGCGGCGATGTCGCGGCGCAGCCGCCCGATCTCGGCCGCGGCCCCCTGCTGCGGCGGGGCCAGCGCCAGCGTCAGGCCCGCCGCTGCCGCCCGCGCCTGCATCGCCTGGATCATGATGCGATACCAGTCATGCGCCGGGAACTGCGGCAGGAAGCCCACGCGCCCCCGGCCCCGGCGCAGTGCCACGGGCGGCGCGGGGGGGACGAGGACATCGCGCACCGAGGGCCTGAGCATCCAGCCCTCCGGGCCCTGCGCGTAATAGTCGCCCAGCGTGGCGGCGGTGATGATGGCGTGCGGGGTGACGCAGGCCTCGGGCAGCGGCGCCCCGGCCAGCGCCGCGGCGAGCGTGTCGATGCCGCGGATCCCCACCACCTCGGGGAAGTAGGCGGCGACGGCGCGGATCGGACCGCCGGCGGCGACCTCGGCCACGAAGTCGGGCCGCTCGCCGCCGGTGGCATAGATCGCCACCGCCCGGCCCTGGGCAGCGGCGGCGTCGCGCGCGGCCAGTGCGCTGTGGTCGTTGACGGCAAAGACGATGCGCAATTCGGGGTTGGCCTGCAGGGCATCGGCGGTGGCCCGGAGCGAGGGCTTGTAGGCCGCCCGGCCGTTCACCCGGATCACCCGCACCGGCGCGCCGTAGCCCGCGCGGAACCCCGCCTCGAACCCCGCGCAGCGCATGCCGGTGTTGGGCAGCTCGGCATGCCCGATCAGAAGCAGCGCCGCCTCGCCGCCCGCCGCCCCGGCGTCGGCCAGCGCCTCCTGCGCGGCCAGCGCCCCGAGCGCCGCGCCGGCCGCGTGATCGTCGGGGCCCAGATAGCAGCCGCCCGGCTGCGGCGCCGATTCGGCAAGATAGGGAATGCCGCGCCGGCGCACCCGGCGCCGCAGCACGTCGCCGCCCGCCCCGATCAGCGGCGGCAGGATGATCGCGTCGAGCCCGTCCACGAACGAGGCATCGGCCGGCCCGGCCGCGGGGGCGGCACCGGGCCGCAGCAGGCGCGCGTCGGGCAGGACCGCCCCGCCATGGGTGCGGCGCAGCTCCCCGGCCTCGGCCAGCTCGGCGATGTCGCGCCGCAGGGTCACCAGTGACAGCTCGGGCATCAGCCGGGCAAGTTCGGCCAGCTCGACCGACCCCTGCGCATGCAGGATGGACAGGATTCGCCGCTGGCGCGTGTGCTTGATCATTTGCGACCTCTCCTGGGTAACCTTGGCTCCATCCGATCATCGCTCCAAGCCCGGCGGGAGATTCCGGGCAGGGATTCGACGCAAAACGATCAAAAGCAGTCCCGACGATCAGATGCGATCGCGTCGCCTCGCGCAGGGGGTGCGCGTTGGCGGGCGGCGTGATCTCCGGCTGGGCATCCGGCCATCCGGCCGGCGGCGGCACCCGCCGGGCAGATCGCGCCACGAACCGGGTCACCGGCACCGCAAGCTGGCGCCGCCGGCCGGAGAGGTCGGGCTCGACGGGCTCTGTCGCACCGTTTTGCCGAAGGGCAGAGGTCCGCCTTTCCCCGACGGAGTGATCCCCGGGCCCTGGGGAGGGGCCTGCGGAGGGCGGTGACCAGTTCGGGACGGCAACGCGCAGCAGGCTGTCCGCGACCCCGCGGTCGGGATCGCAGGCGGTCGGGCGCTGGCCGGGCAGTTTCGCGCGGTGCAGCCCGGTCTTGCCGCGGCTGGGGCGGTGATGCCGTTCGCGGCCGCCGTGCCTGCGGGCGTTCCGTGCGTCGGGGAAACCCTTCGCCGGAGTTTCCTGATCGGTCTCACCGCTGCAACCTCGCCGGCGGCCGGGCGTGCCGGTCGGCGCGGCCCCCCGGGTCATGGCGGGATCGAACCCGATCCTGCGCGAGCCGCGGCGCTTCAGCGCCGCGCCCCAGGCCGGCCGGTTCCCGATCCTGTCGGCGGGGGGCCGCGCGTGCACGCGGGCGATCACGCTGGAATTCCGAAGGTATCCCCGACCGTATGGGTGCGGCGGCGTCGCTGGAGAGACAGGGTCCCCCTTGCTTCCGGCGCGTCACCCGGGCCGGCAGCCCGACGCGAAGGGGCGTCCGCGCGGCCGGGCGCGCGATGCCCCGCGGATTGACCCTAGCGCCGCGGCTTGCCCCGCCACGTCTCGAGCCACGCCCGGAACCGCCCCCACAGCCCCGCCGCGCGGTCGCGGGCGGCGTCGGCCCGGGCATCGACGCGGGCCACCACCGCGCCCACGTCCTCGAGCACCGGCTGCACCGTCCGCCGCCGGAACCGCCGCCACAGCGCCCGCACCCACAGCACCAGACCGGCCAGCAGGCCCAGGATGACGAGGTTCACCCAGGGGATGCGCACCGCGTCGGGGTCGTCGGTGACGCGCAGGGCGATGGCGTTGGGAAAGATCGTGAAGAACTCGTTGCGCCAGCCGTAGTGGGTGACGACCACCCAGCGCGGCGCGGCCTCGGTCGAGATCAGGTTGGTGGCCTGGGCCTGCAGGTTGAAGCTGTTGATCTTGAAGTAGGGCGGCCAGCCCCAGCCGGTATCCTCGTTGCGGTAGACCATGACCCGGCCCGAGGGGTAGAGGACCGTCTCGATGAACTTGACGTCGCGCGTCGTGCGCGCGGCGGTGCCGACATCGGGCGTGGACCAGAAGAAGACATTCTCGCCGAAGTCGATCCGCCGCGTCTCGGTGCCGACGATGCGCACCACGTCGGTCTGCGGCAGGTTGTAGTGCAGCAGCGCGAACACAAGCAGCGCCAGCAGCCCCCGGACCGACCATTTGGCCCAGCGCAGCGCGGATCGGCTTACCATCGGCGTCCCCTCAGGCGAAGTTGACGAAATAAAGGAGCACGGCGATCGCCGTGACCGGGATCACATAGATGCCAAGCAGCAGCCGGCGGCGCAGCGAGCGGTCGTAAAGGTGCAGGCCGCGCCGGATGAACTCGGCCCGGTCGGTGCCGGGCAGCAGCGGGTGCGGATGGCTGTCCCAGTGCTTCTCGAGCCTCTCGCGGCGGACCGAGCGCAGGTAGACCCAGGCCGAGACGTAGAGGGCCGTGAGGGCCACGAACAAAACCAGCGCGAGGCGCAGCAGTCCCGTCATCGCCGCGCCTTGCGGCTGCGCGGCGGATTGCGGCCCCCGCCGCTTCGGCCGCCTCCCTTCGCCCCGTCGTCGTTGCGCGCGCGGGCCTCGTTGCGAGCGGCGGCCACCGCCCCCCAGGGGCCGACGGCGGCCAGACGATCGTCGGGGTCGGGCTTGCGCGCCGCGGAGGGGCGCGCCCAGGGGCCGGCGAACGGCGCGGGCGGGGGTGCCGGGGGCGGCTCGGCCAAGGGTGCGTCGGCACCGAACAGCGCCGCGCGGGCGCCGGCCTTGTCGGCCAGATACTCGCGTTCGAGGAAATCGGCCACCCAGCTGCGCCGCGCCTCGGACCAGCCGGCATAGCGGCGGTAGAACAGCGTCTTGTGGCAGATGAACAGCTGGCGCACATCGGCGGGCGCGAGCTCGGCCAGCAGCATGTTGACGAGGTCGCGGTCGGCATGGGGCCGGGCGCGCAGGGCATGGAAATAGGCCGGATGCGACGCGCCGATGGCGGGCCAGGGCCCGCCCCCCTCGGCCCAGCGCAAGAGCGCGGCAAGGCCATGGAACTCGTCGGGCAGGGACGATCCCAGCCGCCGCGCGATCCCGCGCAGGTCGGACCGCGTCGCGCCCTCAAGGCTGAGGCCCAGGGTCTCGGCGGCATCGACGAGGATGAAATCCATCTTCTGGCGCAGGATCGCCGGCGCATCCACCCCGCGCGCCTTGACGATCGGCTCCACCAGGTCGTTGCGGGCCAGCCAGTCGGCGATGGCGTCGCGCTCGGCCAGGTCCATCGCCAGCGCGATCGGCAGCGGCCCGGGCGCCTGCGCCGGGTCCACCCGGATCGCCGCCGGGGCGGGCAGGTCGCGGAAGATGTAGAGGCCGCCGAAATGCTCGGTCCAGAAATTGCCCTGCTCGAAGGTGTCGCGCTCGGGGATCAGCGGCACGCGGGTGACATCGCCGGTCTTCTGCGCCAGCGTGATCATCTCGGCGATCAGCACATCGTCCAGCCAGGCCTCGGGTTCGGTGCGGAACCGCGCGATCAGCCGGGCAAGCCGGGTCGCATCGGCCACATGGGCGCCGATGGTGTCGGCCACCACCCGGATACGGCGGATGTCGAACAGCCGCGCGGGGCTGTCGAGGGCATAGACCGAGTTCTCGAGCTCGCCCGCCACCGCGTCCTGCGCGGTCAGCGCGAACAGCTGCGGCTCGTTGAGCTCGATGAACTGGCGCAGGATGCCGCGCGAGGTCGAGAACATGGCGTTGAGCAGCGGCGCGGTCTTCTGCTCGGGCGTCAGCAGGATGAACTGGCGGTTGCACCCGTCGGGGTTGAGATAGCGATCATCCCCCAGCTCGTGCCCGATCTCGGGCGAGAAGCCCGAGATGTCGATGTGGAAGTCGGGCAGGGCGGTCGCCTTGCCGGTAAGGTGCCCGAGCGCCCGGTTGTAGCGCTCGACGAGGGCGGGCGACTCGACCGGGACGAGGTTGCCGAACATCAGCCCCTTTTCGATCAGCCGCCGCATCTGCGCCCCTCGCGCGCCGCCGCCTCGCCTCGCCGCCGCTCGACCGCCTGTGCCTTGATCAGCCAGACGAGCCCCACCAGCGGCAGCCACACCAGCCCCGCCCCGGCCGAGCGCAGCAGGAACAGGGCCGCCGTTGCGCCGGGCCCGGCCGCAAGCGCCCCGCCCACATCCGCCCCCGCCGCCGCGTACAGCGCCGCGAACAGCGCCGCCCCGGCAAGCCACACAAGCCCGGCCGTCGCCGCCACCGCCAGCCCCAGCCGCCGCTGCGAGAGGTTGCCGCGCGGCGCCAGCACCTCGGGCAGCAGCAGCGCAAGGCCCGCCAGCGCCGCAAGCGGCAGCGCGGTGTTCAGCCAGCCCACGGGTTCCCCGATCACACCCGCCCCTCCGCATGGCGTCGCCGCGCCGCCTCGGCCCGGCGCAGGTCGCGCACCATCGCCTCGATCGCCCGCTCGTCCGCGCTGTCGGCATAGCGGAATTCGCTGTCGGCGTAGCGGTTGATCTCCTGCACCACCATCTCGACGGTGATCGGGCGCATGAGCTCGCGGATCATCGCGGCCTTCTCGTCGTAGGGCCTGAAGAGGAACAGCTCGGGCCGCTCCATCCACTCGTCGGGCAACTCGAAGTCCATCGCCCGCACCTTCACCGCATCGGTGATGTTCTTGATCGCGCGCCCGGTGAAGCGCGGGTCGGCCTCGTGGATCGCCTTGAGGTAGGCGCCCAGCCGGGCGATGCTGTCGAGCGGCCCGACCTCTCGCGCGACCCGGTCCCAGACCGCGCGCAGCCCCGCCTCCTGCGGCAGGTTGTGCGCCGCAAAGCCGGCCGAGACCGCGCGGCGGATCTCCTGGGCGGCAAAGAGGTCGTGGTCGCCCAGCGGGATGCGGTGGTTGCGGCCCAAGAGCAGGGCGAGGATGTCGATGTAGTCCTCGCGCGTCTGCGGCCCGTCCACGAGAAACCGCGCACCGGCGCGCTGGCGCAGCGCGTCGTCCACCTGCTCGGGGTAGTTCGAGAACATCCCGAAGGTGCAGTTGCCCCGCACCACCGTGCCCGCCCCGGCGAAGGCCTGCATGAACACGGCCGTGACCTCCTGCTGGCCCGCGCTCGACTGCCGGTCGCCGCGCTTTCCGGCGACCTGGTCGATGTCGTCGATGGTGCCGAAGCCGATCACCGCGGGGTCGAGGATCGCGTCGATGAAGGCCTTCGCGTTCTGCCCCGAGCGGCCCTGGTAGCTGTCGATCTGGTCGATCGAGAAGTTCTGGTAGCGGAAAGGATAGCCCGCGACCGCGCAGTAGTCGTTGAGCAGCCCCGCCATCATCTGGATCAGCGTGGTCTTGCCGGTGCCGGGCGCGCCGTCGCCCATGAAGGTGAAGATGAAGCCGCCGATCTCGGCAAAGGGGTTCAGCCGGCGGCCGAAGTCGTAGGCCATCAGCATCTTGGCCAGCCGCAGCGCCTGATACTTGGCGATGTGGTTGCCGATCACCTCCTCGGGCTTCTTGAAACTCATCGCCAGCGCCGGCCCCTTGCCGGCGCGGGCGGGGGTGAAGCCCTGCAGCGTCAGCTTGTCGGCCTCGATGCGCCAGCTTGCCCCGGCGAAGGGGGCCAGCCGCGGCGCGGTCTCGGCCCGGCGGGCGGCCTTCTCCATCAGCTGCTCGGCGAAGGCGGTGACGATGGCCACCAGCCGGCCCGGCGCCCCATCCAGCTGCGCGAGCACCTGGTCAAGCTCCCACAGCGCGCCGTGCAGGGCGAGCGGGGCGTTGTCGGTCAGCACCTCGTCGAGCGTGCCGACCTCGATCGCTGCCTCGGTCATGTGCGGCGACAGAAGGAAGGCGGTGGCGTTGGCAAAGACATGCAGCACGACCAGCGCCTCGGCGGCCAGAAGCTCGCCGAACTCGCCCGCGCGGGGGGCGGGCAGCCGCCCCTCGAGGTTGGCGCGCTTGAGCTCGGCCAGCCCCGTCGCCTCGGCATAGGTCTCGCCCATGGCCAGCGCGATGGCCAGCGCCCGGCGCAGCGCCTGCAGCACCGTGGCTTCCAGCGGCGCGGGGATCGGGTCGTCGTCGGCGCCCATGATGCGGTCGATCAGGCGCACCCCCTCGGGGCGGGCGGTCGGGCGGGTGACAAGGCCGGGGGTGGTCGAGCGGAAGCGGGGCCGCCCGGGGATGCCCGGCGAGCGCTCGGGCGCGGGCGCCTCGGGGGCGCGGGCCTTGCCCAGCCGCGGCGTGTGGTCGAACCCCGTCAGCAGCACCGCCGCCGCGGGGTAATGCGCGCGGATCGCCGCCTCGCGCAGTTCCATCTGGTTGCCGGCTGCCGCGGTCATCGCCCGCCCTCTCCCTTGTTCCTGCCCCGTCGCGGGCCCTAGCGGTAGCTCAGCACCTGCCCGCCGGGGCCCACCACGAACTTGCGCACCTGCGCGAACCCCGCCGGTGCCCGCTGCGCCAGCACCTGGTAGATCCGTTGCGGCAGGATGATCGCGCGTTCGCAGCGCGTGGCGCCGGTGTCGGGGCCGCGCCCTGCGAAGGGGTCGAGCGCGAAGATCTGCCGCTCGACCCGGCCGAACAGGCCGCGCCGCTCGGTCTCCACACGCTCGGCCTCGAGCTCCTCGACCGTCCAGACCAGCGCCCAGTCCTCGCCCTCGGGGGCGCGCGCCTCCTCCAGCACCTCGCGGATCGGCCCGGATTGCAGCGTGAAGGCGTGCGAATACATCGGTCCCAGATGGATGCGCCGCAGCCGCTTGGGGTGCAGGTCGGCAAAGTCGCGGTCGAAGCCGTCGGCGATGGTCAGCAGCTTCAGCCCCGCCAGCGACTGCGCCATCAGATGCGCCTGAACCTCGGGCCAGCGCCGTTCGTCGAGCGGCAGCGCGCGCCGCCCCGAATCCTCGACCTCCATGAGGTAGAGGACCGGCAGGTTGACCTGGCTGTCGTAGACCGCCCAGGACAACAGATACAGGCGGCGGCCGCCGGGCAGATCGGCCCGCCACAGCGCCTCGGGGTCGTTGCGCGCCCAGAACAGCCCCCCCGCCGCCAGCGCCTCGTAGTAGAGCCGCTGCGACAGGGCGAACTGCAGCCGGGTGGGCAGCGTCCGCTCGGCAAGGATCTGGCGGATCATCGCGTCCTTGAGCGCGGCCTCGGAGGGCAGGCTGGCGAGGTGGCGCGCCGCCTGCGCGGCGTCGTTGGCCATGCTCAGGATCTCGGCGAACACGGGAAAGCCCGACTCGCGGCGGTCGAACACCAGCCGCCCCGGCAGCGGCCCCCCGGTGCGGCCCGTCATCAGATATTTCAACGACAGCGCCCGGAACGTGCGGCCCAGCGCGTCGAGGTAGCCGCCGATCAGCCGGATCTCGGGCCGCGCGAGCCGTCCTTCGGCCTCGAGCTCGGCCGCCACCCGGCCGAGATGGCCAGTGATGCGCGCGAACTTGGCGAAATAGCGCCGCGCGACCGCCGCGTCGTAGAGCTCGGCGTGGTCCTCGGCCAGTGGCGCGGCGGGATCGGGGGTGCCCGTCACGATGCCTCCGCCCCGTCCCTCGGCGCGGGATCGCCCATCGCTCAGGCCCCGTAGAGGTTCTTGTCGTGCTTCTCGACGATGGCGGCGAAGCGGCGGGCAAAGCGTTCGTCGGCCTTGGCCTTGGCCTCGAGGATCTGGCGGGCAAAGACCATGTGGCCCTCGTGCGCCTCCATCATCTCGGCCATGCGCTGGTTGGTGGCGGTGCCGATCGCGGCCATGGCCGCCTGCGCCTCCTTGTCGGTCTGCACCCCGATCTCGTTGATCCGGTGCGCCACATCCTGCTGCTGCGCGGTCTTGAGCGACTTGGTCAGCGCGTCATACAGGATCACGCGCTGGCGCGTGTCGGTCTGCAGCTTGTTGATCAGCACCATCTGCGTCGCCGCCTGGTTCTGCAGGCTGTCCACCCAGGTCTTGCCCGCCTCGATGTAGCGCTCGAGCGTCTGGCTCTTCGCCAGTTCCACCTGTTCCTGCTGCACCAGCGCGTTGTGGCGGGTGTTCAGCGCGGTCAGCTCGGATTCCAGCCGGGTCCGCGCCGCGGCATCCTGGGTCGAGGCGATGCGGGTCTCGAGCTCGATGATCCGGGGGTCCATCGCCGCGATCTCGGCGCGCACCGCCTCCAGCGTGCCGACGGTCGCCTCGCGCTCGGCCAGCGTCTCGGTCAGGTTCGCCTCGACCCTGGCCTTCTGGGTGTTGAGCATGTCGAGCTGGCCCTGGAGCAGCTTGACGATGATGTCGGACTTGGCGATCAGGTCCTGCAGCTTGTCGTCGATCGAGGCGCTGCGCAGCCGCTCCTGCCGCATCGATTCGGCCTTGCCGCGCGCGAACAGGCCGATCAGCCGTTCGGCCATGGTCTTCTGCCGCATGGCGTCGAAGTCGCGGCTGAAGGCCGCGGTCACGTCGTCGAGCCCCATGATGAGCTCGGCGATGTTGGCGTTCATCGTCTCGGTGTGTCGGTGCACGTCGGCCAGCGTCGCGGTCTCGATGTCGATGGCGATGTCGTCGCCCGACTTCATCCGCGCCCGGGCCGATTCGATCCGGCTGGTCAGCGAGGTGATCCTGGCCTGCGCCTCGGCCACCTGCCGCTGGCTTTCGCGGATTGCCGCATCGAAACTCGCCATCGTCGCACCCCTTGACCGCCCGTTGCCGGCGCGATCCTAGCGCAGGTGCAGCATCCCCCGCTACCGGAGATTCCGCCGTTGCGCCGCGCGTCGCCGCGACCTAAGGCTTCGGCCATGAGCCCCGCCCTGTCCGACCGACTGATGGCCGAGGTCGCCGCGCGCCGCGACGATCTGGTGGGGCTGACCCGGGCGCTGGTGCGCATCCCCACGCTGAACCCGCCGGGGCGCCACTACCGCGAGATCTGCGAGCTGCTGGCGGGGCGGCTCGCGGCCTCGGGCTTCCGGACCACGCTGATCCGCGCCGAGGGCGCGCCGGCCGACAGTGCGGCGCATCCGCGCTGGAACCTGATCGCGCGGGCCGAGGGGGCAGGGCCCGGACCATGCGTGCATTTCAACGGCCATCACGACGTGGTCGAGGTGGGCCACGGCTGGACGGTCGATCCCTTCGGCGGCGAGGTGATCGACGGGCGCCTCTACGGCCGCGGCGCGGCCGACATGAAGGGGGGCATCGCCGCATCGGTGATCGCGGCCGAGGCGTTCCTGGCCGTCTGCCCGGGCTTTCGCGGCGCGGTCGAGGTCTCGGCCACGGCCGACGAGGAGTCGGGCGGCTACGGCGGGGTGGCCTGGCTGGCCGAGCGCGGCTGGTTCGCGCCCGAGCGCGTGAGCCACGTCATCATCCCCGAGCCGCTGGACAAGGACCGCATCTGCCTTGGCCACCGCGGCGTCTGGTGGGCCGAGATCGAGACCAGGGGGCACATCGCCCACGGCTCGATGCCCTTTCTCGGCGACTGCGCGGTGCGCCACATGGGCGCGGTGCTGGCCGAGATGGAGGCGACGCTGTTCCCCCTTCTGGCGGGCCGGCGCACCGAGATGCCCGTGGTCCCCGACGGGGCGCGCAGCGCCACGCTCAACCTCAACGCCATCCACGGGGGCGAGCCCGAGCAGCCACCCGACTACACCGGCCTGCCCGCGCCCTGCGTCCCCGACCGCTGCCGCATCGTCATCGACCGCCGCTTCCTGATCGAGGAGGACCTCGCCGCGGTGAAGGCCGAGGTGACCGCGCTGCTCGAGCGCGTGAAGGCCCGCCGCCCGAGCTTTGCCTACGAGGTGCGCGACCTGTTCGAGGTGCACCCCGTCATGGCCCGCCGCGACGCCCCGGTGGTGCGCGCCACCGCGCGTGCCATCGAGCGGGTGCTGGGCCGCCCGCCCGCCTATGTCGCCTCGCCCGGCACCTACGACCAGAAGCACATCGATCGCATCGGCCGGCTGAAGGACTGCATCGCCTACGGCCCCGGGGTGCTGACCCTGGCGCACCAGCCCGACGAATGGGTGGGGGTCGAGGACATGGTGCAGTCGGCGCAGGTGATGGCCCTGGTTCTGGCGGACCTGCTGGGCTAGCCGCACAACGGGCCCCGGCCGCCGGGGCGACGGAACGGGTCATCCGCGCATTCTGCGGCGCCTTGATATTTCAGGCTTGAAATAAAGCCAGAATGGCATACCCTCGATCCACCACGTCAAGGGGGGAATCATGCGCGTCGCATGTCTGGGCGGGGGGCCCGCGGGCCTGTACTTCGCGATCTCGATGAAGCTGCGCGACCCGTCGCACGAGGTCGTGGTGTTCGAGCGCAACCGCCCCGACGACACCTTCGGCTGGGGCGTGGTGCTGTCGGACGATGCGCTGGGCCGGATGGAGCGCAACGACCCCGAAAGCACCGCCGCGATCCGGGCCAACTTCGCCTACTGGGACGACATCGCCGTGGTCTACCGCGGCACCCGCACCGTCTCGGGCGGGCACGGCTTTGCCGGCATCGGGCGGATGAAGCTGCTGCTGCTGCTGCAGGCGCGGGCGCGCGCGCTCGGGGTCGAGCTGCGCTTCCAGTCCGAGATGGGCTCGGCCGAGGCGCTGCTGCGCGACTACGACCTAGTGGTGGCGTCGGACGGCATCAACTCGGTCGTGCGCCGCGAATGGGCCGAACATTTCAGGCCCGACATCGACCTCCGGCTGTGCAAGTTCGTCTGGCTCGGCACGCACCAGAAGTTCGACGACGCCTTCACCTTCATCTTCGAGGAGACCGAGCACGGCTGGGTCTGGGCGCATGCCTACCAGTTCGACGCCGACACCGCGACCTTCATCGTCGAATGCCGCCCCGAAACCTGGGCACGCTGGGGCTTTGCGGCGATGGAGAAGGAGGAGATCATCGCCACCTGCGAGCGCATCTTCGCCCGCCACCTCGGCGGCCACCGCCTGATGTCGAACGCCAACCACCTGCGCGGCTCGGCGGTGTGGATGCAGTTCCCGCGGGTGATCTGCGCGCAGTGGTATCACGGGAAGGTCGTGCTGATGGGCGACGCGGCGGCCACGGGGCATTTCTCGATCGGCTCGGGCACGCGCCTGGCCTTCGATTCGGCGATCGCGCTGGCCGATTACCTTCATTCCGAGCCGACGATGGAGGACGCCTTCCGCCGCTATCAACAGGAGCGGCGGACCGAGGTGCTCAGGCTCCAGTCGGCGGCGCGCAACAGCCTCGAATGGTTCGAGGAGGTCGAGCGCTACCTGCACATGGAGCCGATCCAGTTCACCTATTCGCTGCTGACCCGCAGCCAGCGGATCAGCCACGAGAACCTGCGCCTGCGCGATGCCGCCTTCGTCGAGCGCGCCGAACGCTGGTTCCAGACCCGCGCGGGCGTGCCCGCCGACGCCCCGGTGCGGGCGCCGATGTTCGCCCCCTTCCGGCTGCGCGGGATGGAGCTTGCCAACCGCATCGTCGTCTCGCCCATGGCGCAGTATCGGGCGGCCGACGGCTGCCCGACCGACTGGCACCTTGTCCATCTGGGCGAGCGTGCCAAGGGCGGCGCCGGCCTGGTCTATACCGAGATGACCTGCGTCAGCCCCGAGGGGCGCATCACCCCCGGCTGCCCCGGCCTTTATGCCCCCGCGCACGAGGCCGCCTGGCGGCGGATCGTCGATTTTGTCCACACCGAAAGCCGCGCGCGGATCGCCTGCCAGATCGGCCATGCGGGCCGCAAGGGCTCGGTCCAGGTGCCGTGGGAGGACGACGAGATGCCGCTTGCCGCGGGCGGGTGGGAGACGCTGGGCCCCTCGGCCGTTCCGTGGTCGCCCGCCCATCCCGCACCGCGCGAGATGACGCGGGCCGACATGGAGGCGGTCACGGCCCAGTTCGTCGCCGCAACCGAGATGGCGGCGCGCGCGGGCTTCGACATGGTCGAGCTGCACGCGGCGCACGGCTATCTGGTGTCGTCCTTCATCTCGCCGCTCTCCAACCGGCGCACCGACGCCTGGGGCGGCAGCCTCGAGAACCGGATGCGCTGGCCGCTCGAGGTCTGCCGCGCGATGCGCGCCGCCTGGCCCGCGGAGCGGCCGATGTCGGTGCGCATCTCGGCCACCGACTGGGTGGGCGAGGCCGGGGTGACCCCGGCCGAGGCGGTCGAGATCGCGCGGATGTTCCACGCCGCGGGTGCCGACATCATCGACGTCAGCGCCGGCCAGACCTCGACCGAGGCGCGGCCGGTCTACGGGCGGATGTTCCAGACCCCGTTTTCGGACCGCATCCGCAACGAGGCCGGGCTGGCGACGATGGCGGTGGGCAACATCACCGAACCCGACCAGGTGAACGCGATCCTGATGGCGGGGCGCGCCGATCTCGTGTGCCTGGCGCGGCCGCATCTGGCCAACCCCTACTGGACACTGCACGCCGCCGTGGCCCTGCGCGACCGGGGGGTGGACTGGCCCGCGCCCTACCGCGCCGGGCGCGACCAGATGTATCGCCTGGCCGAGCGGCCCGACAGCGGGCCGGGCAAGGTATGAGGCGCGTCCTCGTCACCGGCGGCGGCTCGGGCATCGGCCGGGCGCTGGCGCAGGGCTTTGCCGATGCGGGCGATGCCGTCACCATCGCCGGCCGGCGGATCGAGGCGCTGGAGGAAACCGCGCGGGGCCGGACGATCCGGTGCCGGCAGGCGGATGTGACCGACGAGGCGCAGGTCGCGGCGCTGTTCGAGGACGGGCCGTTCGAGGTGGTCGTGGCCAATGCCGGCGGCGGGGCGGCGGGGCGGCTGGCGCAGGTGACGCTGGCGCAGTGGTCCGCGACGCTGGCGGTCAACCTCACCGGCACCTTCCTGACCTTCCGCGCGGCGCTGGGCGGCATGGGGCCGGGCGGTCGGCTGATCGCGATCGCCTCGACCGCCGCGCTCAAGGGCGGGCCGCGGATTGCGGCCTATGCCGCGGCCAAGCACGGGGTGCTGGGGCTGGTCCGCTCGGTCGCGCTCGAGGTGGCCGAGGCCGGCATCACCTGCAACGCGATCTGTCCGGGCTTCGTCGATACCCCGCTCGGGCAGGCGGCGGTGGATGCGGTGCAGCGCCGCCGCGGGATCGACCGCGCCGCGGCGCTGGCGCAGCTGGTGGCGGACAACCCGACCAAGCGGCTGATCGCCCCGGCCGAGGTCGTGGCGGCGGCGCTGTTCCTCGCCTCGCCCGGCGCCGCGATGGTCAACGGGCATGCGCTGTCGGTCTCGGGGGGCGAGATATGAGCGCCGATGTCCGCCCCGCCGAGGCGGTGGCGCTGTCGAAGGCGCGGCTGCGGCTGTGGCTGCGGCTGCTCAAGGTGTCGCACCGGATCGAGGCCGTCCTGCGCGAGCGGCTGCGCGACGGCCACGGCTCGACCCTGCCGCGGTTCGACGTGATGGCCGCGCTCTACCGCGCCCCCGGGGGGCTGAAGATGTCGGGCATCTCGGGGGTGCTGAAGGTGTCGAACGGCAACGTCACCGGGATCGTGGACAAGCTGGTGGACGAAGGGCGGGTCGAGCGCGTTCCGGTCGCGGGCGACCGCCGGGCGACGCTGGTGCGGCTCACGCCCGAGGGAAGGGCGCATTTCGAGGGGCTCGCCGCGGCGCATGAGCGCTGGATCGACGGGCTCCTGGCAGAGGTGGACGCCGCGACGGCGGCGGAGATGACGGCCGCGCTGGACCGGATCGCGGCGGGGATCGAACGGCACATCGAACGGCAAGGAGAGCGCGCATGACCATGGCGGGGCGGCCCGTGGAGCATTTCCGCTGCGACATCGAAGGGGCCATCGCCACCCTGCGGCTGACCCGGCCCGAGCGGAAGAACCCGCTCACCTTCGACAGCTATGCCGAGCTGCGCGACTGGTTCCGCGCGCTGGTCTTGGCCGAGGACGTGAAGGCGGTGGTGTTCGCCCCGAACGGCGGCAACTTCTGCTCGGGCGGGGATGTGCACGAGATCATCGGGCCGCTGACGACGCGCGACATGAAGGGGCTTCTGGCCTTCACCCGGATGACCGGCGACCTCGTGAAGGCGATGCTCGGCTGCGGCAAGCCGGTGATCGCGGCGGTCGATGGCGTCTGCGTCGGCGCCGGGGCGATCATCGCCATGGCGGCCGACCTGCGGTTGGGCACGCCGGGGGCGAGAACCGCCTTCCTGTTCACGCGCGTCGGGCTGGCGGGCTGCGACATGGGGGCCTGCGCGATGCTGCCGCGCCTCATCGGGCAGGGGCGGGCGGCGGAGCTGCTGTTCACGGGGCGGGTGATGACGGCCGAGGAGGGTGCGGCCTGGGGCTTCTTCAACCGCCTCGTGGCGCCCGAGGCGCTGGAGGCCGAGGCCCTGGCCCTGGCCCGCACGCTGGCCGAGGGGCCGACCTTCGCCCATATGATGACCAAGACGCAGCTGGTGCACGAATGGACCATGACGCCCGAACAGGCCATCGAGGCCGAGGCGCAGGCGCAGGCGATCTGCATGCAGACGCAGGATTTCCGCCGCGCCTATGACGCCTTCGTCGCGCATGCGAAACCGCTGTTCGAGGGCAACTGAGCGCGCCATGGCCGACACCTCCTTCCTCGCCTGGCCGTTCTTCGAGGACCGCCACCGCGCCTTCGCCGCCGCGCTCGACGCCTGGGCGGCCGGCGCGCTGGGCGGCATCGACCACGCCGACACCGATGCCGCCTGCCGCGCGCTGGTCGCGGCGCTGGGCCGGGATGGCTGGCTTGCCCCCACCGCCGCGGACGCAGGCGAGCGGCTTGACGTGCGCACCCTGTGCCTGGCGCGCGAGACGCTGGCGCGCCACGACGGGCTTGCGGACTTCACCTTCGCCATGCAAGGGCTGGGCACCGGGGCGATCTCGCTCTTTGGCACGCCCGAGCAGCGGCGCTGGCTGGAGGCGACGCGGGCGGGCCGCGCCATCGCCGCCTTCGCGCTGACCGAGCCGCAGTCGGGTTCGGACGTGGCCGCCTCGACCATGACCGCCCGGCGCGACGGCGACGCCTTCGTGTTGGAGGGCGAGAAGACCTGGATCTCGAACGGCGGCATCGCCGACCTCTACACCGTCTTCGCCCGCACCGGCGAGGCGCCGGGGGCGAGGGGACTTTCGGCCTTCCTCGTCCCGGCCGATGCCCCGGGGCTCGGCGTGGCCGAGCGGCTGCACACCATAGCCCCGCACCCGCTGGCGCGGCTGCGGTTCGCGGGCGTGCGGGTGCCGGCCGCGGCGCTGATCGGCCGGCCGGGCGAGGGCTTCAAGATCGCGATGTCGGTGCTCGACGTGTTCCGCGCCACCGTCGCCGCGGCGGCGCTGGGCTTCGCCCGCCGCGCGCTGGACGAGGCGGTGGCGCGCGTCAAGGCGCGGCGGGTGCAGGGCGCCCCGCTGGCCGAGCTGCAGATGGTGCAGGGCCACATCGCCGACATGGCGCTGGCGGTGGACGCGGCCGCCCTGCTCGTCTACCGCGCCGCCTGGACCAAGGACGCCGGCGCCGCCCGCGTCACCCGCGAGGCGGCGATGGCCAAGCTGCACGCCACCGAGGCGGCGCAGCAGGTCATCGACCTGGCGGTGCAGCTGCACGGCGGCGACGGCGTGCGGTCGGGCGCGGTGGTCGAGCGGCTGTATCGCGAGATCCGGGCGCTGCGCATCTACGAGGGGGCAAGCGACGTGCAGCGGGTGGTCATCGCCCGGGCGACGCTGGGCTGACCGGGGGGGAGGGCGATGAAACTGGGACCTAGCGCGCATGTCGATACCTTCTGCCGCGACCGTCTGCCGGCGGATGCGGATTGGCCGGTGATCGACCTCACCGGCTTCGACTATCCCGAATACCTCAACGCCGCGGTGGAGCTGACCGACCGCATGGTCGAGCGGGGCTTCGGCGACCGCACGGCGCTGATCGGGAACGGCCGGCGGCGCACCTACAAGGAACTGGCCGACTGGTCGAACCGGCTGGCGCATGCGCTGGTGGCCGACTACGGGGTCAGGCCCGGCAACCGCGTGCTGATCCGCTCGGCCAACAACCCCGCGATGGTGGCGGCCTGGCTGGCGGTGACCAAGGCCGGGGGCGTTGCCGTCAACACCATGCCGATGCTGCGCAAGGGCGAGCTTGCGAAGATCGTGGACAAGGCCGAGATCGGCCTGGCGCTGTGCGACACGCGGCTGATGGACGAGCTCGTCGCCTGCGCCAAGGACAGCCGCTTCCTCAAGACCGTGGTCGGCTTCGACGGCACCGCCAACCACGACGCCGAGCTTGACCGCGCCGCGCTGGACAGGCCGGTGCGGTTCGAGGCCGTGCGCACCGGGCGCGACGACGTCGCGCTTCTGGGCTTCACCAGCGGCACCACCGGAGAGCCCAAGGCCACGGCGCATTTCCACCGCGACCTGCTCATCATCGCCGACGGCTATGCGCGCGAGGTCCTCGGCGTTACCCCCGAGGATGTGTTCGTGGGCTCGCCGCCCCTGGCCTTCACCTTCGGCCTCGGCGGGCTGGCGATCTTTCCGCTGCGCTTCGGCGCCGCCGCCTGCCTGCTCGAGACCGCCTCGCCGCCCAACCTGATCGACTACATCCAGCGCTATCGCGCCACGATCTGCCTGACCGCCCCCACCGCCTACCGCGCGATGCTCAAGGCGATGGACGAGGGGGCGGACCTGTCGAGCCTGCGCGCCGCCGTCTCGGCGGGCGAGACGCTGCCGGCCCCGGTCTACGCGGACTGGATCGCGCGGACAGGCAAGCCCATCCTCGATGGCATCGGCGCCACCGAGATGCTGCACATCTTCATCTCGAACCGCTTCGGCGATTCGCACCCCGCCTGCACCGGCCGCCCGGTGACGGGCTATGTCGCGCGGATCGTGGACGACGCGATGAACGAGTTGCCCCGCGGCGAGGTCGGCCGGCTGGCGGTGCGTGGGCCCACCGGCTGCCGCTATCTCGACGATCCGCGCCAGCGCAGCTATGTGCGCGACGGCTGGAACCTGACGGGCGATGCCTTCTGGCAGGACGAGGCGGGCTATTTCCACTTTGCCGCGCGCACCGACGACATCATCCTTTCGGCCGGCTACAACATCGCCGGCCCCGAGGTCGAGGCGGCGCTGCTGTCGCATCCCGACGTGCTGGAATGCGCCGTGGTCGGCGCCCCGGACGAGGAGCGCGGGCAGATCGTCGAGGCGCATGTGGTGCTGACGCCGGGCACGGCGCGCGACGCGCTGACCGTGCGCAACCTGCAGGACCATGTGAAGGCCGTGATCGCGCCCTACAAGTATCCCCGCCGCATCGTCTTTACCGACGCGCTGCCCAAGACGCCGACCGGCAAGATCCAGCGCTTCCGCCTGCGCGAGGGCGGCTGATGGCGTTCCGGCGGCAGGAGCTTGTCCGGTTCCAGCACTGCGATCCGGCGGGGATCGTGTTCTACCCCCGCGCCTTCGAGATCATCAACGCCACGGTCGAGGACTGGTTTGCCACCCTCGGCATGCCCTTCGCGCGGATGCACGGGCCCGAGCGGCACGGGGTGCCCACCGCCGAGATCGCCGTCACCTTCCGCCGGCCGATGCGGCTGGGCGAGACGCTGGACCTTGCGCTGCGGCTGCGCCGGCTGGGACGGTCGAGCGCGAGCATCACGATCGAGGCGAGCGCGGGCGGCGCCCCGCGCTTCGCGGCGCGCTCGACGCTTGTATGGGTGAACATGGACACGGGCCGCCCCGCCGCCTGGCCCGAGGACCTGCGCGCCCGCATGGCCGCCCAACTGGAGGAGAGCCCCGATGCATGAGATCGTCCATCCCGAGGGCTGGGCCCCCGCGAAGGGCTACGCCAACGGGGTGCTCACCTCCGAGGGGCATCTGTTCGTCGGCGGCCAGATCGGCTGGACGGCCGACCAGCGCTTCGAAAGCGACGACTTCGTCGGCCAGACCGAGCAGGCGCTGCGCAACGTGCTGGCCGTGGTCGAACGGGCCGGGGGCAGGGCCGAGCACATCACGAGGCTGACCTGGTATGTCACCGACAAGCGCGACTATCTCGCCCGCCTGGCCGAGGTCGGGCAGGCCTATCGCCGGGTCATGGGCCGGCATTTTCCGGCGATGACGATGGTCGTGGTGGCGGGCCTCGTCGAGGACGCGGCGCTGGTCGAGATCGAGGCGACGGCGGTGATCCCGCGCTAGCCTTTCCCCCTTTTTTCGCGCCGCGCGCGCCCCATCGCGCCGCCGCAGCGCCCCAGTGCCGAGTGCCCGATGCCCGACCGCACGATCCTGATCACCGGCTGTTCCTCGGGCATCGGCCTTGACGCCGCCCGCAGCCTTGCCCGCCGCGGCTGGCGGGTGCTGGCCACCTGCCGCAAGCCGCAGGACTGCGCGCGGCTTCAGGCCGAGGGGCTCGAGAGCTTTCCGCTCGACCATGCCGACCCCGCGAGCGTTGCCGCCGGCGCGGCCGAGGCGCTGGCGCGCACCGGCGGGCGGCTGGACGCGCTGTTCAACAACGGCGCCTATGCCCTGCCCGGCGCGGTCGAGGACATCCCGCGCGCGGGGCTCGAGGAGCTGTTCCAGGCCAATTTCTTCGGCTGGCACGACCTGACGCGCCGGGTGATTCCGGCGATGCGGGCGCAGGGCTCAGGGCGGATCGTGCAGTGCTCGTCGGTGCTGGGGCGCGTGGGGCTCAAGTGGCGCGGCGCCTATGTCGCCTCGAAGCACGCGCTCGAGGGGCTGACCGACGTGCTGCGGCTCGAGATGGCGGGGACGGGCATCCATGTGATCCTGATCGAACCCGGGCCCATCGCCACCCGCTTCCGCGAGAACGCCATCCCCCCCTTCGAGCGCTGGATCGACTGGCGCGCCTCGCCGCGGGCCGAGGAATACCGCACGCGGCTGCTCCGGCGCCTCTACGAGCCCGCGGCGAAGCCCGACCGCTTCGAGCTGCCTCCCGCGGCGGTGACGGCCGCGCTGATCCGCGCGCTCGAAAGCCGCCGGCCCCGCGCGCGCTATCGCGTGACGCTGCCCACCCATCTGATCGAGGTGGCGCGCCGGCTGCTGCCGACGCGGGCGCTCGATGCGCTCTTGCAGCGGGGCTCGGGGGCATGACGCGCCGCGGGCTGCTGGGGGCGCTTGCCGCGGCGGTGGGCCTGGGGGCGGCCCGGGCGACGGGCCCGGGCGAGGCGATCGTGGTCGGCGCCGGCATGGCGGGGCTGGCCGCGGCGCGCGCGCTGGCCGCGGCGGGCGACCGGGTGACGCTGCTCGAGGCGCGGGGGCGGATCGGGGGGCGCGTCTGGACCAGCCGGCGCTGGCCCGACGCGCCGGTGGAGCTGGGCGCGGGCTGGATCCACGGCCGCAAGGGCAATCCGCTGGTCGCGCTCGCCGCCGAGGCGGGGGCGGCGCCGGCGCGCGCAGGCGAGCGGGCCGCCGCCTGGGGCCCCGGCGGGCAGGCGGTGGACATCGCGGCGCTGGCCGACCGGGCCGAGGCCGCGGTCGAGGCCGCGCGGGCCGAGGCCGAGGCGCTCGAGCGCGATGTCCCGCTGCGCGCGGCCATCGAGCGCTCGCGCGCCTGGGCGCGGCTTGATGCCGCGGGGCGGCAGGCGCTGCGCCACTATGTCGCGGTCGAGATCGAGCACGACTATGCCGGCGGCTGGGAGGAGCTTTCGGCCTGGTGGTTCGACGAGGACGAGGCCCACCGCGGCGGCGACCTGCTGTTGCCCGGGGGCTACGACGCGCTGGCGGCGCATCTGGCGCGCGGGCTCGACCTCCGCCTCGGCGTCGAGGTCGTGGCGGTGGACCGCCGCGGCCGGCGGCTGCGGGTGCGGGCGCGCGACGGGGCCGCGGCCGAGGCCGACCGGGTGGTGGTGGCGGTGCCGGCCGGCGTGCTGGCGGCCGGGGCGCTGTCGGTCGATCTGCCGGCCGGACACCGGCGGGCGCTGGGCCGGCTGGGGCTTGGCCGGCTGGACAAGACGGTGCTGCGCTTTCCCCGCGCCTTCTGGCCGGCGCGGACCGACTGGCTTGACTATCTCGGGCCCGCGCCCGGGGTCTGGGCGCAATGGGCGGTGCTGCCCGGGCCGGTGCCGATGCTCGCGGGCTTCAACGCCGCCGGGGCCGCCCGCGCGCTCGAGGCTCTGCCCGAGGCCGAGGTGGTGGCGGCCGCGCAGGCGGCGCTGGCCGACATGATCGGCGGCCGCATTCCCGCCCCCGAGGCCGCGCAGCTGACGCGCTGGGCGGCCGACCCCTTTTCGCGGATGGCCTACAGCTTCACCCCCGTGGGCGGGCGGGCGCGCGACCGGCGCGCGCTGGCCGAGCCCGTCGAGGGCCGCCTGGCGCTGGCGGGCGAGCACACGAGCGCGGCGCATCCCGGCACCGTGCACGGCGCGCTCGCCGCCGGCGCGGCGGCCGCCGCGGCGCTGATCGCCGGCTGAGGCGGACAGCCTCGGGCGGGGCGCGGGGCGTCGGGCGCAGCGGGGGTTGGGGCGCGGCGGGGCTCGACACCGGCCGGCGTTGCGCTAGTTGAACATGTCCGTCCGATGGAGGGCTGCCATGCTGAACGACCCCTTGTTCCTCATCGTCGCGCTGGCGGCCCTCGTGGTCGTGGGCATTCTTGCCGTGGGCATCGGCGGCTTTGCGCGCGGGGGCGAGTTCAACCGCCGCCACGCCAACCGCATCATGCGCTACCGCATCGCGGCGCAGGCGGTGGCGATCGCGCTGATCCTCGTCTATGTCTACGCGCGGCGCATGTGAGGGCGGCATGGTCGTTCTGAACCGCATCTACACCCGGACCGGCGACGCCGGCGAGACCGCGCTGGGCAACGGCGCGCGCGTGCCCAAGCATGCGCTGCGGGTGCAGGCCTACGGCACGGTGGACGAGACCAACGCGACGGTGGGCCTGGCCCGGCTGCATGCGGCAGGCGAGCTCGACGCGGCCCTGGCGCGCATCCAGAACGACCTCTTCGACCTCGGCGCCGACCTCTGCCGGCCCGAGATGGAGCGGGACGCCGACGCCCCCTTTCCGCCGCTGCGGATGGCGCCCGCGCAGGCCGAACGGCTCGAGGCCGAGATCGACGCCATGAACGCGCGGCTTTCCCCGCTGCGCTCCTTCGTGCTGCCCGGCGGCTCGGCGCTGGCGGCGCATCTGCATCTCTGCCGCACCGTCGCGCGCCGGGCCGAGCGGCTGACGGTCGAGCTTGCGACGCTCGAGGCCGTGAACCGCGCGGCGATGGTCTACCTCAACCGGCTGTCGGACTGGTTCTTCGTCGCCGCGCGCATCGCCAACGACGAGGGGCGGGCCGATGTGCTCTGGGTGCCCGGCGCCCACCGCTAGGCCCGACCCGGCCCGCGCGCGCGGCGTTTTTTGCTCTGTCGCCGCGGTCCGGGCGGCGCTAAACAGCCCGGGTGTCGACCGGGCCGCCCCGTCCGGGGCGCAGGAGGGAACTTGCGCATGAAGATACTCGTGCCGGTGAAACGGGTGGTGGACTACAACGTGAAGGTCCGCGTGAAGGCCGACGGATCGGGCGTGGACCTGGCCAATGTGAAGATGTCGATGAACCCCTTCGACGAGATCGCGGTGGAAGAGGCGATCCGGCTGAAGGAAAGGGGCGCGGCGGGCGAGATCGTCGCGGTCTCGATCGGGGTCAGGCAGGCGGCCGAGACGCTGCGCACCGCGCTCGCCATGGGGGCCGACCGCGCGATCCTGATCGTGGCGGCCGAGGACGTCCATCACGACATCGAGCCGCTCGCCGTGGCCAAGCTTCTGGCCGCGGTGGCGCGCGAGGAACAGCCGGGCCTGATCCTGTGCGGCAAGCAGGCAATCGACAACGACATGAACGCGACGGGCCAGATGCTTGCCGCGCTGCTCGGCTGGCCGCAGGCGACCTTCGCCTCCGCGGTGGCGGTGGCCGACGGGCAGGCCACCGTGACGCGCGAGGTGGACGGGGGCCTGCAGGTCGTGCGCGTGACGCTGCCCGCGATCGTCACCGCGGACCTGCGCCTGAACGAGCCACGCTATGCCAGCCTGCCCAACATCATGAAGGCCAAGAAGAAGCCGCTGGAGGAGCGGACGCCGGCCGACTACGGCGTCGATGTCGCGCCGCGGCTGAAGGTGCTCCGCACCGCCGAGCCGCCCGGGCGCAAGGCCGGGGTCAGGGTGGGATCGGTGGACGAGCTGATCGCGAAGCTGCGCGACGAGGCGGGGGTGATCTGATGGGCGTGCTTCTGCTGGCCGATGTGACGGGCGGCGCGCTGGCCGCGGACGCGCTGGCCAAGGCGCTGACGGCGCTTGCGGGCCTCGGCCCGGTGACGGTGCTGGTGGCCGGGCAGGGCATCGGCGCCGCGGCGGCCGAGGCGGCGGGCTTCGCCGGCGTCGCCAGGGTGCTGCTGGCCGACGACCCCGCGCTGGCGCACGGCCTGGCCGAGCCGGCGGCGGCGCTGGTCGCGGCGCTGGCGCCGGGCTACGGGCACATCGCCGCGCCCTCGACCGCCTTTGCGAAGAGCGTGCTGCCGCGGGTGGCGGCGCTGCTTGACGTGATGATCCTGTCGGATGTCACGGCGGTGCTGGACGCGGCAACCTTCGAACGGCCGATCTATGCGGGCAACGCGATCCAGACGGTGGCAAGCGCCGATCCGGTGAAGGTGTTCACGATCCGCACCGCGTCCTTCGCCGCGGCCGGCCGGGCAGCGGCGCCCGCCCCGGTCGAGCCGGTTGCGGCCGCCGGCGGGGCGGGTCTGTCGGCCTGGGTCGAGGACCGCGTCGCGGCCTCGGATCGGCCCGAGCTGACCTCGGCGGGCATCGTGGTGTCGGGCGGCCGTGGGGTGGGCAGCCAGGAGCAGTTCGCGCTGATCGAACGGCTGGCCGACAAGCTGGGCGCGGCGGTGGGCGCAAGCCGCGCGGCCGTCGATGCGGGATTTGCGCCCAACGACTGGCAGGTGGGCCAGACCGGCAAGGTGGTGGCGCCGCAGCTCTATGTCGCGGTGGGCATCTCGGGCGCGATCCAGCATCTTGCGGGCATGAAGGACAGCCGTGTGATCGTGGCGATCAACAAGGACGAGGAGGCGCCGATCTTTCAGGTGGCCGACTACGGGCTGGTGGCCGACCTGTTCCAGGCGGTGCCGGAGATGATCGACAAGCTCTGAGTCTGGCTCTGGGGTCGGCCCCGGGGCCCACCCAGGGGTTGGGCGCCCCGGCCGGGGGGCCCGAAAGTCTTCTCCGAAGACTTTCAGGGCGCCAGGGGCAAATCCTTCTGCGAAGGATTTGCGCCGGGGGCGACGTCAGGCCATCAGCCGCCGCAAGACCGGGGCGAGGGCGCGCGCGACCTCGGCATGGGCGGCGGGGCCGGGCACGCGCTCGGCCGCCGGGGTCTCGAGCGGGGCGAAGTGCATGCCGGCGGTGCCGCAGGCGCGGGCGGCGGGGCTGATGACCACCTCCACCACCGCGGCGGCGAAGGGGCGCACGGCCTCGATCATGGGGCGGTCCACCAGCACCGGGTCACCCGAGGGCTCGAGCGCGGCCAAGGCCGCCTCGGGCGCATGGCCCGACATCCAGAGCAGCACCGCGCGTCCCTGCAGGCGCTGCAGCAGGGTGCGGGTGCGCGCCACCCAGACCCCGCGCAACTCCTCGACCACGCGCAGGAAGGCGTCGGGCGCCCGTGCCTGCAGCGCCGAAAGCAGATGGCGCGTGAAGCTGAACTCGGTAAAGTCGATCCGCCGGCACAGCGCCCGCAGCGCCGGGGTCGCCCGCAGGAAGCGGTCGTTGCGGCGCGGGTGCACCGCATAGTAGCCGTTGTTCATGTTGTGCGCGCCCGTGACCTGCACCGCCACCGCGCGGGCGCCGCCGCAGACCGTCAGGATGGCCTCGTCGTCGAGAAAGGCATCGGGGCCGGCGTGCATGCAGCCGAGGTTGACCACCGTCACCCCCAGCAGGTCCTCGACGAGGTCGGGATAGGGACGCAGGACGAACTTCCCGTAGGTCTCGGTGCCGCCGAGGACGGCGCAATAGGCGCCGTCGAGCCGCCGTTGCGGCCCGCGGAACAGCAGCCGCGACATGCCGTAGCGGCACGGCGCATAGTCGAGCGCCCCCGCGCCCAGCGGTTCGAACGCCATTTTCCCGCCCCTAGACCGACTCACCCTCGGAAAGGGTCGCGCGCGATCGTTGAGGTTTGGCTAAGGATCTGATTTGGTGCAATTTGTCCAAGGTCCGGCCGGGGTCTTCCCCCGGGGGCCGCGGCGCGCCGGCCGCATGCCTTCGGCCTTGCGCAGGCCGCGCCGCGGGGCATAAGGTCACCGCCGGCAGGGGGAACGGGACAGGCGCATGGAGATCCGGACGGTCGGTGTTGTCGGGGCGGGGCAGATGGGCAGCGGGATCGCCCATGTCCTCGCGCTGGCGGGATACCAGGTGGTGCTGTCCGATGTCAGCCCGGCGGCGCTCGACCGTGCCTTGGCCACGATCGAGCGCAACATCGAGCGGCAGGTCAGCCGCGGCCGGATCACGGCCGAAGACAGGGCGGCGGCCCTGGCGCGGATCCGGACGACCCTTGCGCTGGCCGAGGTCGGGCCCTGCGACCTTGTGATCGAGGCGGCGACCGAGCGCGAGGACGTCAAGACCGGAATCTTCGCCGGGCTTGCACCGCATCTCGGGGCGCAGACGATCCTGACCTCGAACACCTCGTCGATCTCGATCACCCGGCTGGCCAGCCGCACCGACCGGCCCGAGCGATTCATGGGGTTCCACTTCATGAACCCCGTGCCGGTGATGCAGCTCGTGGAGCTGATCCGCGGCATCCAGACCTCGGAGGAGACCTTCGCAACCTGCCTCGGGGTCGTCGAGCGACTGGGCAAGACCGCCGCTTCGGCCGAGGATTTCCCCGGCTTCATCGTCAACCGCATCCTGATGCCGATGATCAACGAGGCGGTCTATGCGCTTTACGAGGGCGTCGGCAACGTGCGCTCGATCGACACCTCGCTGAAGCTCGGGGCCAACCACCCCATGGGGCCGCTGGAACTGGCCGACTTCATCGGGCTGGATACCTGCCTTGCGATCATGAACGTGCTGCACGAGGGGCTGGCCGATACCAAGTACCGGCCCTGCCCGCTGCTGGTGAAATACGTCGAGGCGGGTTGGCTGGGGCGCAAGTCGGACCGCGGCTTCTACGACTACCGCGGCGCGACGCCGGTGCCCACCCGATAGGGCGCGGGGCCGCGCCGCCGACGGGGCCGAAAATCCTTCGTCGAAGGATTTTCGGCCTTGGCGCCCGCCCCCCGCCCCGCGCGACCGCGCCAAAATCCTTCGGCGAAGGAGTTTGGCGCGTCGACCGTTCGCGCCATGGTCCCGGCGCGACGGACGGCCGAGCGGCCGCGCCCCGCGGGCCGTGCCGGCCCTGCAGCCGCAGTGCCGGCCCTGACCGCCGCCGGTCTTCGGCCTTCCCCGCTGTGGAGGCGATCGAGCGGCCGTTCTCGCGCCCGACCCGGCGGCCGCGGCTGGCGCGCTTCGTCGCACGGATGCGGCCGCAGCCGGGCGAGCGGCCGATCGACCTCGGCGGCAATCCCCGCTTCCGTGCCGACCTCGACGGGCCGCCCGGGTCCACCGCGCCGAACCTGCCCGGCGCGGCCGTCGAGATCGCCGCCTTGAACAGCGTGATCGAGCAGGTCGACGGCCCCGCCGGGCAGGCCGACCTTGCCGCCGAGGGCCAGCGCCCGGCGGCCCGGGTCTTGGTGCGTCTCCCCTCGATCCGGTTCGTGGCGCAGGCGCCGACCTGTGTGCCCGGCTGCCCGGGCTGTCCCGCCCCCCTGGGGCGCCAGTTCACCCGCCGCCGGGCGGCGAAGCTGCCCGACCGGCGCGAGCCCGGAGCGAGATGATCGAGGGCACGGCGGTGATCTTCCCTCCCGCACCGGCGCGGCTGTTTCGCGACGCGGCGCCCGGGACCGAGCGCTTGGCCGGCCTGCCGACGCCCTATGTCGCCTGGCGGGCGAACAGCGCCGACAGCCGCCCGGCCTCGTCGCGAAAGCCGTAGGGCGCGTTGACCACGAACAGCCCGCTGCCGGTCATCCCGTGGCCCGGGCGGGCGGGGGGAAAGGCGACCTCGTGGCGCAGCGCCCCGGGCAGGGCAAGCGCGTGAAGCGCCGCCGTCAGGCCCGCCTGCGGCGCCCCCGCCAGCAGGGGATACCACAGCACGATCACGCCCACCGGCCATCGGCGGTGCAGCGCCGCGATCAGCCCGGGCAGGCGCGCATAGTCGGTCTTCACCTCCCAGGACGGGTCGATCAGAATCAGCCCGCGCCGCGGCATGGGCGGCAGCAGGGCGCGGGCCATGGCGAACCCGTCCTCGGCGCGGATGTCGGCGCCGCGTCCGGCCATGGCCTCGCGCAGGGCGGCGACCTCCTGGGGGTGCAGCTCGGCCAGATGCATCCGGTCGCCGGGCCGCATGAGCTGGGCGGCGACCAGGGGCGAGCCCGGATAGGCCGCCGGCCCGTGCGCGGCCCGCACCGCCGCCAGCGCCCGCCGGTAGGGATGCCCGGGCGGGAAGGCCGCCTCGAGCCGCCCGATGCCCGCCGCCGCCTCGCCCGTGCGGGCGGCCTCGGGCGCGTCGAGGAAGTAGAGGCCGCGGCCGGCATGGGTCTCGAGGTAGGTCAGGGGCTTGGGCTTGGCGGCGAGGTAGTCGAGCATGACCGCGAGCGCCGCGTGCTTGTGCACATCGGCGGCGTTGCCTGCATGATAGGCGTGCTGATAGGAGAGCATGGCGCGCAACCCTCTGCGCCGCCCCTTAGCCGATCCCGGCGCGGCGGGGCAACCGCGCGCGCCGCCGCAGCGCGGCATCGGGGGCAGTCGGGGGCAGTTGACGCGCCGGGGCAGCGGCGGCACAGTCGCCGCCAGAAGCGGAGGGCCTCCGGGGGGAGGATACAGCGATGGATGCGATCGCCGACCCGATGGCCGAGGGCGCAAGCCCCTTTGGCGCCCCGCTGTTCGACGACCCCGCCGCGCGGGCGCTCAGCCGGGTGGGCGTGGTCGATGTCGGCTCGAACTCGGTGCGGCTGGTGGTGTTCGACGGCGCGGCGCGCTCGCCGGCCTATTTCTACAACGAAAAGCTCATGTGCGGGCTCGGGGCCGGGCTGGCCGAGACCGGCCGGCTGAACCCCGCCGGGCGCGTCCGCGCGCTGGCCGCGTTGCGCCGCTTCGCCCGGCTGGCCGAGGGGATGAAGCTGCCGCGCCTGATCTGCCTCGCCACCGCCGCGGTGCGCGAGGCCACCGACGGCGAGGCGTTCCGCGCCGAGGTGCTGGCCGAGACCGGGCTGAAGCTGTGGGTCATCGACGGGCCCGAGGAGGCGCGGCTGTCGGCCCAAGGCGTGCTGCTGGGCTGGCCCGGGGCCGAGGGGCTGGTGTGCGACATCGGCGGCGCCTCGATGGAGCTGGCGGTGATCGCCAGGGGCCGGGTGGGCGCGCGCGTCTCGACGCCGCTGGGCCCGTTCCGGCTGCAGGGCATCGGGGGCGGGCGCAAGGGGCTCAAGCGGCACATCCGCGACATCCTCGATGGGGTGGCGCCGCGGCTCGGCACCGAGCACGGGCGGCTCTACCTTGTCGGCGGCTCGTGGCGCGCCTTCGCCCGGCTCGACATGGAGCGGCGGGCCTACCCTTTGACGGTGATGCACGAATACCGCATGACGCCGCGGGACGTGCGCGCCACCGTGGACTGGATCGCCGAGAACGATCTTGCCCTGCTGCGCGCGCGCACCGGGCTGTCGGCCGAACGGATCGAGCATGTCCCCGTCGCCAGCCTGATCCTGAGCGAGCTTGTGCGCAGCTTCCGCCCCGCCGAGATCGACATCTCGGCCTACGGGCTGCGCGAGGGGATGCTCTACGAGGAAATGCCCGAGGCCCTGCGCGCCCGCGACCCGCTGATCGAGGCCTGCCGCTTCATGGAGGCCGCCGCGGCACGGATGCCGGGCACGGGCATGCGGCTGTTCGCCTTCCTCCAGCCGCTCTATCGCCGCGCGCCGCCGGCGCGGCTGCGCCTGGTCAAGGCCGCCTGCCTGTTGCACGATGTGAACTGGCGCGCCCATCCCGACTATCGCGCCGAGGTCTGCTTCGACACCGCGACGCGGGCGAACATGGGCGGGCTCGACCATTCGGGCCGGGTGTTCCTGGGCCTGGCGCTGTTGCACCGCTACCGCTCCAGCCGGGCGGGCACGCGGATGGAGCCGCTCGTCAGGTTGCTTGACCCCGAAGAGGTGATCGAGGCCGAGGTCCTGGGCAAGGCGCTGCGCTTCGGCGCGATGTTCGCGCTCGAGGGGATCGACGAGGCCTGCCGGCTGGTGTTCTTCCCCAAGAAGAAGCTGCTGGAACTGGTGCTGAACCCGGCCGCCGAGGATCTCTACGGCGAGGTGGCCGCCGCCCGCTTCGCCTCGCTCGCCGCGGCGCTGAAGGTGACGACGAAGGTGCGGGTGGGCCGCGGATAGGGGACCTGCCCCCAGCCGCCGCACCCCGGCCGGCGGCGGGCGCGGGCGGCGGGCGCCAGGCCAGGGCCCGGCGCCTGCGGGCCGACCCCGTCGCGGCCGAGCACCCGCCCAGGACGCCGCGGCTAGCCCCTTGTCGCCACGTCGGGCGGGGTGATCGCCGCGCGGCGCAGCACCGCCTCGCGCCAGGTGATGAAGCTGACCGCCGCGATGATCGTCAGCCCCCCGGCGATCACCCAGCCGTCCGCCGGCTCGCCGAAGGCGAGGGCCCCAAGCAGCGTCGCCCAGAGCAGTTGCAGGAAGGTCACCGGCTGGGTGACCGAGATCGGCGCAGCCCGGAACGCGAGGCTCATCGCATAGTGCCCCGCGGTGGCAAAGGTCGCGACGACAAACAGCCAGCCCACCTGGACGGCCGTGATCGGCACCCAGACCGCCGCCGCGAAGGGCGCCAGCCCCACCGTCACCGTCACCGACAGCATGGCCACCACGACCGCAGGGCTCGTCCGGTCGGCCATGCGCTTGGCCAGCAGGTAGGAGGCCGCGAACAGCGCCGCGTTGCCCAGCATGGCGACATGACCCTCCGAGATCTCGCGAAAGCCCGGCCGCAGCACCATCGCCGCCCCGGCCAGCGCCGCCGCCACCGCCAGCGCCCGGCGCAGCGCGAACCGCTCGCCCAGAAAGAGCGCCGCTCCGAGGGTGACATAGACCGGCGTGAGGTATCCCATTGCCGTGACCTCGGCCAGCGGAATGTGGATCATCGCATGGAACCACAGGATCACGCCCAAGCTGTGCACCGCCCCGCGCGCCGCGAACAGCCGCAGGTCGCCGGGGGCCAGCCGCGCCGCGCGCAAGGCCGGGATCGCCGGGATCAGGAAGATGAGCCCCAGAGCATAGCGCACGAACGCCGATTGCGCCGCCGGGATGTCGGGCCCGAGATGCTTGACCACCGCGTTGACCCCGACGAAGGCGAGCCCCGCCGACAGCATCCAGAGGACACCGGCCAGGGGGCGTTGGGCGGGAACGGCAGACATCCGCCCGATCCATAGCCGACCCGCTGGCAGGGGCAAGGCCCGGCGCCCGTCGGCAGCCCGCGCCGCGCTCCACGGGGTCGTCCAGCGGCGTGCCCGCCAGCCCGCGGCGGACGTGGGCCACGACCGCCGCCAGCGCCGGCGCGGACCGTGCCGCGGGCGATGCGGGGCGTCCCGGTCCCGGCCGTCCGGCTCTACCCCGGCAGGCGGAAGCCCACCGCCCCCGGCCTGCGCGCGGCCTCGGCGCCCATCGCGCCCTGCGGGGCAGAGCGGCGGGCCGCCCGCCCTGCCTGCGCCCAGGCCGGCCGCGGGCCGGTGCTGGCGGTCGTCGCCCGCGACCTGTCGCTGAGGATCGGCCTGTGCGACCGGGTGGCGGCGATTGCGAAGGGCGCGGCGGTCGAGCAGGCGCCGCCCCTGCACCTGCCTGCCGCCGGCGAAGTGCCTGACGTCCGCGCGCCGATCGCCGCCGTCCCCGTGCCCGACCCCGCCGCCCGAAACGATGCCCCGTGCCCGACACCCCTGACGCCCGCCTTGCCGCGATGGTGGGAGGGGCCGTTGCCCTCCGCCAGGGCTTCGCCCGCATCGACACCGCGCATCCGCCGGGCCCCGCCGTGGCGGGGGCGGACGGTGTCCGCGCGGTCCTCGAAGGCAAGGGGAGGCGGTCGCGACCGTCGCGCCCGAACCCACGAGGCCGAACCGCGCCGCCACCGCCCGGGTTCGGCCGCCCCGGGCGGCATCTGGTGCTGGACGGGGATATCGACGCCCTCCCCGCCGGCCGCCGTGCGTCGTGGTCGCGCGCCCCCCGGGTCGGGCGCGATCGAGGGGGGCCGCCGGCACGGCCGCGGCCTGGTTGACATGACGGCCGGCACCTCGGCGCCGATCTTCGCCGTCCTCGCCCTGCGCGACATGCCGTGCCGTGCCGGCCGCGTCATCCCCAGTGTGGTGTCGGACGACGGGACGGGGGGACGCTGGGGCAGCGGCTGGCTGATGGCCAGCCACCTTGGGAAACCGGGGGGCGACGGCCGGCTGTCGGCCGCGCCCACCGGCCCGTGCGCGCTGCGCTCGGGCAAGACGTCGCCCGCATGGGTCCGCTTCCGCATCCGCAACCCGGGGGGCGCGCGGCGCCGATCCAGTTCTGGCCGAGAGCGCCACCAAGATCGCCGCGCGGCTGAGCCCGACCTCGAGGGTCTGGGGGCGATCGTCCCGCGCCCGCCCCGAGGCATCGGCCGCAGGCTGGCCGGCCCGGGCTGCGCGCCGCGGCGGACCGGGCGCTGGGGGCCGGCGGGGCCGAGGTGACCTGGCGCCTCACCGGCGGCATCGGGATGCTCGCGGGCGGCCGCGAGATCAACCTCATCCCCGGCGCGGCGGTGGTCGAGGCGGACATCCGCATGCCCTTGGGCGTGACGCTGGCCGAGGATGCGCTAGGCGCTGGCCGGGCCTGCCGCCCGCCACCCGGGCGTGACGATCGGGGAAATGCCGCACGCCCCGTTCGCGCCCACGGGCTCGGACCCCGGTCACCCGATGGTCGGCCTGATCTGCGACGCGGCCGCGGCGCAGTCGGGCACGCGCCCGGTGCCGACAGTCTCGCCGGGCGGCGGCGACGCCCGCTGCGGGCGTCGCTGGGGGGTGCCCGCCTGTGTCCAAGGCCCCCTCGCCCGGGGGGGGATGGGCCAGCCCGACGGGGCGGTGCCGATCGCGGAGGATCTTCAGGTGAGGAAGGTCCGTGCCATGGCGGGGGCGGGGGGGCTGGCAGGCCAGGGGGGGCATGCGGGCGGCCCTTCCCGCGCACAGCCCGCGCCAGGCGCCTTCGGCGATCGCACCGCCGCCTCCGTCCGGCAACCGCCGCGCCCGCCGCAGACCCCGTCCGGGAACGCGGCGAACGCCGCGTCACCCCCACCGCAAGGCCGGACAGAGCCGCCGGGGACCGCAGCGTCCGCGCGCCCAGCGGCACGGGGGGCGGCCCGCGCCGGTGGGCGCCCCCCCCTCCCCGGCCGGGAGAGGCGCCGCCCCGGCCGCTGCATCCAGCCGCGGGCCGAGGCCCGGTTGGGCCGGACCGGCGCGCGCCTTGGCCGGGTCGGCGATGCCGCGATGCCGCGCCGTCGCCGCACGGCCGAGGCCGGCACGCCGCGGAAAGACGGACCACATCCGCCCTGCTTCGGCCCGGCCGCGGCGCCGCGCGCCGCGCGCTGCGGGCCAGATCGCATCGCGGGCGGCGCGGAGGCGGCGCTGCTTCGGGCCCGCCGGGCCCCTTACCCCCAGACCTCGCAGAACTCGCGCCACTCTCCCTTGCTCATCCCGGACTCCTCCTGCGTCACCACCTCCCCCGCCAGCCGGCGCTTCAGCACCGCCACCCCCTGCGCCGACAGCGACACCCCGCCCAGCCGGTAGTCGCGGAAGGCGCCCCATGCGGCGGGCACCCAGTCGGCCACCACCGCGGCGATGGCCTCGGCGTAGACGCGGATTTCATACTGCGCATGCGCATCCGCCCGCAGCCGCAGGAAGTGGAAGAGGTTGTGCAGGTCGGTCTTCCAATACCACTGGGTGTAGGTGCTCATCGGCAGCACCGTCCGCGCCAGCTCGCGCGCCAGCCCCTGCTGGCCCTCGGTCGCCAGCATCGCCTCATAGTGGTCGAACGCCCGCGCGGCGTCGGCCTTCAGCCAGTCGAGCACCCGCGCGGCCTCGTCCCCCGCCAGCGCCGCGCCGCGGCCCTGCGCGTTCACGGCCGACTGCGCCGCCAGATGCTCGGGCGCGGGAACGTAGAACTCGCGGTCGAGGATCGAGTAGCGGGCGGACATCTCGTTCACGCTGGCGGTGCGGTGGCGGATCCACTGGCGGGCGACGAACACCGGCAGCTTCACATGCAGCTTGATCTCGCACATCTCGAAGGGGGTCGAGTGCCAGTGCCGCATCAGATAGCGGATCAGCCCGGCGTCGTCCCGCGCCGTCCGCGTGCCCGCGCCATAGCTGACCCGCGCCGCCTGCACGATCGCCGCGTCGTCGCCCATGTAGTCCACCACCCGGACGAACCCGTGGTCGAGCACCGGGATCGGGCGGTAAAGATGCGCCTCCATCCCCTCGCTGACCGCGCGCAGGGTGGGGCGCGGCGCGGCGCGCAGCCGGTCGGTTTCGGCAAGAAGCGCGGGGTCGATGGGCATGGGCGGGGATCCTGTCGAAGAAAGACTCGGTCGCCACTGTATCTTGTTGCCGCGCGCGCGCAAACCGCAGCATGCAGTCGCTCGCCGCGACCGCGGCGAAAGCGCCACGCCGGCCGGGAAAGTGCCTGCCGCGCGTTGACCTGCGCGGCCGGGCCTTCGACGTCGGCGGCCTGCCTTCGGCGGGTGCATCGCCCGCCCGCGAACGACGGCCCAGCGCGCAGCGGGATCAGATGACGCCTGGGTGGGTGGCGGCGACGCTGCCGGCCACGGCGGCCTGCGGCGGCAATCCCTGCGTGGGTCCGGGCGGCGGGGGCGGCGCGGGCGGGGGCGGCGCGGGCGCTGGCGCTGGGGGGCGGGTGCGCGCAGTCCAACGTCGGCCGCCTCGAGGCCGAGCAGCCGGGCGTCGAATTCGCCATCCGCTCGACGTTCCGGTCTTTCCCCCGTCGTCGTTCGGATTAGGCTTGGGCCCGGACGGGACAGGAGGGCTTCGATGAAGATTCGTTACCTGCACACCATGGTCCGGGTGCTGGACCTCGAGGCCTCGATGGCCTTCTACCGCCTCTTGGGGCTGGTCGAGACGCGGCGGGTGGACAGCGAGCAGGGGCGCTTCACGCTGGTGTTCATGGCCCCCCCGGGGCAGGAGGACTGCCCGGTGGAGCTGACCTGGAACTGGGACGGCGACCCGGGCCTGCCCTCGGACAGCCGGCATTTCGGCCATCTCGCCTATGCGGTCGAGGACATCTATGCGATGTGCGCGCATCTTCAGGCCAACGGCGTGACGATCAACCGCCCGCCGCGCGACGGGCGCATGGCCTTCGTGCGCTCGCCCGACAATGTCTCGGTCGAGCTTCTGCAGATGGGCGCGGCGCTGCCGCCGGCCGATCCCTGGGCGAACATGCCCAACACCGGCCACTGGTAGGGCGGGCGGCGCGGGCGGGGCCGGCGCGGGAAGGCCGCCGCCCGGCCGCGGCCGAACGCCCCCGGGCCGCGGCCCGCCCGCCCACCCCTGCCGCGCCCCGGGGGCGTGGCGGGCTGCGCCCGCCGGCCGGATGGCC
>CALJZN010000067.1 GCA_937983405.1 uncultured Paracoccaceae bacterium | reverse complement strand
CCGCCGTTGGCGACGGGAAGCTGGCCCGAGACCGCGGCGGCCTGGTTCAGCGCCACGGCGCCGAAGCCGATGCTCGCGCCAGACCGGCGCATCACCTGATGGTCGGACGCTGCGGCGATGTCGGCCACCGGGCCGGCGCTGTCGGCGCTGCGCCCGATCACGCTCAGCGCCGCGCCGTCGGCCAGCGCCGCGCGCGTCACGCAGGCGTCGGGCAGTGTCAGCGCGCCGGACACGGCAAGCCCGTTCGGGGCCGACAGCCCGCCGGTGCTGCGGTCTGCCGCCAGCGCGGCGTGCCAGGTGCTGCCGTCCGGGCTGACCTTCAGGCTGAAGTCGTCCGATCCGGCCGTGCCCATCTCGGCCCGGCCCGAAAAGCCCGTCTGGAACAGAAGGCTCGCGGTGTCGCCCGCGGCGGCCTTGTTCACCTTCAGCCGGTGGTCCCCCCCGTCGTGCGTCAGCAGCGTCGCCGGGGCCGCCACGGCAAGGCGGTTGATGGCATCGGCCGTCGTCGCCACGCCGAGGCGCGGAAAGCTCTGCGGCAGTTCGCCCGCCGCCACCCAAAGGCTGCCCGTCCAGGCGACCACCGCCGCCTCGGCCAGGACATAGGCGGTCCAGCCGGGCAGGGGCTCGACAAAGGCCCAGGCGCCAGCCTCGCGGACGGCGATCATCCCGTCGCGGCCGGCCCAGTCGCCGGTGGCGCCCGCGGCCACGATATGCCGGTCGCCCTCGAGCGGCTCTGTCGGCGCGCTGCTGCGCGTGCGGTCCTGCACGGCCAACTGCACCGCCACGTCGAGACGCCGAAGCGCCTCGTTGTGGGTGACGTGCTTCTGCGCCTGCGAGGGCAGGATCAGGGGTAGGCCCAGAATGGGCGTGACGTCGGACATGGGCCGCGAACCTCCGCGCTGCGTCTGGCGCGGCACGTTGGTCGGGCGGCGTTACGGAGCGTTGAAGCGGGCGCGCGCCGCCCCCCGGGGTGCGGCGCGCGCGGCGGTCAGCGGGCCTTCAGAAGGTCGCGGATCTCGGCCAGCAGCTCCTCCTGGGTCGGGCCCTTGGGCATATCGGGCGCCGGCGCCGCCGGTTTGGCGACCGCGGACTTGAGGCTGTTGATGGCCTTGACCAGCAGGAACACGACCCAGGCGATGATGAGGAAGTTGATCACCGCGGTGATGAACGAGCCGTATTTGAACACCGCGACCCCCGCCGCCTCGGCCGCCGCGACCGAGGGGTAGCTTTCGGTCGAGAGCGCGATGAAGAGGTTCGAGAAGTCCACGCCGCCGGTGAAGATGCCGATGAGCGGGTTGATGAGGTCGGCCACCAGCGAGTTCACGATGGCCGTGAACGCCGCGCCGATGATGATGCCCACCGCAAGGTCCATGGCGTTGCCACGGGCAATGAAGTCCCGGAATTCCTTGAGCATGACAGTGATCCTTTCCGACTCGTGACGGTTGCGCGCAAGGCAGCGGGCGGTGCTGAATGCGGTTTCGTGGCGGCTGTCAATGCCCCCGATCCGCGGCCGTCCCCGCGGGCGCCCGGAATTGCGCCCCGGCCGGTCACCGCGCGGCGGCGGAGAGCAGGCGTGCCACCTCGGCGTCCTCGACCTGAGCGAAGTCGGCAAAGTGCTGCCCGACCGCCCCGAACGGCTCGGGCATCTCGAGACAGACGATCCGCGGCACCAGCGGCCGCAGCGCCTCCAGAACCGGCGCCGGCGCCACCGGAACCGCCAGCACCGCCGCGGCGGGGCCGAGGCGCACAAGCCCGCGCAGCGCCGCCCGCAGCGTGGCCCCGGTGGCCACCCCGTCGTCCACCACCACCGCCGTCCGACCGGTCAGCGGCGCCGGCGGCCGCCCGCCGCGCCACTGCGCCCGACGCGCCGCGATCTCGGCCGCCTTTGCGGCACGGGCAGCGGCGAAATCGGCCTCGGTCATGCCCGACCAGGCCAGCACCTCGGGGTTGAACACCGCTTCGGTTCCGCCCCCGGCCTCGACCAGCGCGCCCGCCGCCAGTTCGGGGTTGCCCGGCAGGCCGATCTTGCGCACGAGCAGGATGTCGAGCGGGGCGCCCAGACGTCGCGCCACCGGCAGGGCCACCGGCACGCCGCCGCGCGGCAGGGCCAGCACCACGGGTTCGGCAAGGCCCAGCGCCGCCACGGCCTCGGCCAGCCGTTCCCCCGCCTCGGTCCGGTCGCGAAACATCGCACGCCCCCCGTCTCGACGCGCCCAGTGTGGCGCGGCGCCGCCTGCGGGGCAAGCCGGCGGCGCCCGGCCGGGCCGCTCAGCCGCGCAGGGTGGCGCCGGTCGCCTTGGCCACCTTCTCGACCACCCGGGCCGCGACCGCCTCGATCTCGGCCTCGGTCAGGGTGCGCTCGCGCGGCTGCAGCCGCACGGTGATGGCGATCGACTTGCGCCCGGGGCCCAACTGCGCCTCGGCCCGGGGGCCGGCGAATTCGTCGAACACCCGCACGTCCTCGATCAGCGCCTTGTCGGCCCCCTGCGCCGCCGTCACCACCGCGGCCGCCTCGGTGCGGGCGTCGAGAACGAAGGCAAAGTCGCGCTCCACCGCCTGCAGGTCGGACAGGCGCAGGGCGGGCCGCGCCGTGCCGCGCGTCCTGGGAAGGGGCACCGCCTCAATCCGCACCGTCGCGGCCACCGCCGGCCCTTTCACGTCCAGCGCCGCCAGCACCCGCGGGTGGAGCTCGCCAAACGTGGCCAGCACCGTCTTCGGCCCCAGCCCAAGCACGGCGCTGCGCCCGGGGTGCCACCAGTCCGGGGCGCCGCGCAGCGTCGGCAGCTTTGCCGGCGCCCCGAGCGCCGCCAGCAGCGCCTCGGCATCGCCCCTGGCATCGGCCAGATCGACCGGGCGGCGCGAGCCGTGGGGGTCGCGCGGGCCGGCATGGCCGACCCGCAGCGCGGTGGCAAGCAGCACCTGCTCGCCCGGCTCGCCGCCGGTGAAGGCGGGCCCGACCTCGAACAGCGCCAGATCGAGGAAGCCGCGTGCCTGGTTGCGCGCCGCGGCGCGCAACAGACCCGGCAGCAGGTCGGGGCGCAGATGCGTCATCTCGGACGAGATCGGGTTCTCGATCCGGCTTGCCTCGCCGCCGCCGCCGAACAGCGCCGCCGCCGCCGCGTCGATGAAGCTGTAGGTGACGCATTCGTTGAAGCCCAGCGCCGCCAGCATGCGCCGTGCCGCGATCTCGCGCCGCTGCAGCGGCGTCAGCACCGGCCGCGCCACCCCGGGCGCCGGGCGCGGCAGCGGGCGCCCTTGCAGCCGCGACAGCGAGGCGATGCGCGCCACCTCCTCGATCAGGTCGGCCTCGCCCTGGATGTCGGGCCGCCACGAGGGCGGGCTCGCGCGGTCGCGCTGCACGTCGAACCCCAGCGCGCGCAGCGTCGCGGCCTGGGTTTCGGCCGGCAGCGCCATGCCCAGCAGGGCCTCGGTGCGCACCGGATCGAAGCGGTAGCTGCGCGCGGTGTCGGGCACCGCGCCGTCGATCACGATGTCCGACGGCTCGCCGCCGCACAGCTCGAGGATCATCGCGGTCGCGGCCTCGAGCCCGGGCAGGGTGAAGGCCGGGTCCACCCCGCGCTCGAAGCGATAGCGGGCATCCGAGGCGATGCGCAGCGCCCGCCCGGTGGCGGCGATGGTCAGCGGATCCCAGTAGGCGCTTTCGAGAAAGACCTCGGTCGTGGCCTCGCTCACGCCCGAGGCCGCCCCGCCCATGATCCCGGCCAGGCTTTCGGGGCCGCGGTCGTCGGCGATCACCATCATGCCGGGCGCGAGCGTATGGGTCTTGCCGTCCAGCGCCGCAAGGCGTTCGCCGCCGGCTGCGGGATGCACGCGCAATCCGCCGGAAATGGCTGCGGCGTCAAACACGTGCAGCGGCCTGTTGCGATCGAAGGTGAAAAAGTTCGTGATGTCCACCAAGGCCGAGATCGGGCGCAGCCCGATGGCCCGCAGCCGCCGTTGAAGCCAGGCGGGGCTCGGGCCGTTCACCACCCCGCGGATCAGCCGGCCGGCGAACAGCGGGCAGCCCCTCGCCTTCAGCGCGGGGTCCACCGCCACGGGCAGCGGGCAGGGGAAGCGGCCCGGCACGGGCGCGATCGTCTCGGGCAGCAGGCGGCCCAGACCGCGGGCGGCAAGGTCGCGGGCGATGCCGCGCACGCCCAGCGCATCGGGGCGGTTGGGCGTGATCTTGATGTGGATGACAGGGTCGTTCAGCCCCGCCCAGTCGATGTAGCGGGTGCCGAGCGGGGCGGTCTCGGGCAGCTCGATGATCCCGTCGTGGTCGTCCGACAGCTCGAGCTCGCGCTCCGAGCAGAGCATCCCGTTGCTCTCGACGCCGCGGATCACCCCGGGCTTCAGGTCCACCCCGGTGCCGGGGATATGCGTGCCGGGCGGGGCGAACACGCCCACCAGGCCCGTGCGCGCGTTGGGCGCGCCGCAGACGACCTGCACCTCGGCCATGGCCCCGCCCGGCCCCTCGGGCCATGTCGCCACGCGGCAGACGCGCAGCCGGTCCGCGTTGGGGTGGGGCAGGGCCTCGATCACCCGGGCGATGGTGAAGGCGCCAAGGCGGCGCGCCGGGTCGTCGACTTGCTCGACCTCGAGGCCGAGGTCGGTCAGCGCATCGGCGATCTCCTCGGCGCCGGCCGAGGTCTCGAGATGGTCCCGGAGCCAGGACAGCGTGAACTTCATCGGATCCCCCCCGCCGGCGCACGGCCCGGCGCTCTGGTCGGCATCGGCGGTGGTGTGCCGGACCACCGCGGCCGCGCCTTAGCGCAGGACAGGGGCAAGGGGAAGCCCGGGGGTGCCCGACCACGACCGAGAGGCGGCCGCCGGGAAACGCACTGTCCTCGGGCGGCGCGCGCCGGCGCCCGATTTCCGGTCGGATTGCCGGGCATCACCGGGAGCATGGACCACATGCTCACACCCCCCGCCGACCGACCCCCCAGCCGTTCCGGGCGCCTGTGCCTGCTGATCGGCCTGACGCTGCTGATGCTGTTCGCCGCCTTCGGCCGCAACGGGCCGCCGCCCGCGCCGCGCGCTGCGGCCGGGGACGCCGCCGCACCCGAAGCGGCCGGACCTGCGCCGGCACATTCCCGCCCGGGCGGACCCGCGCCGGCCTAGCGGAGGCTGCGCGCCAGCGCCTCGGCCCCGCGCGCGAGCAGCCCCAGGTCGGTGCCGACGGCGGTGAAGGTCGTCCCCGCCTCGATGCAGAGCCGGGTGAAGGCGGCGTCGAGCGCCAGCACCCCCGCCGGCCGGCCGGCGGCGCGGATGCGCCGGATGCCGGCGGTCACCGCCTCGATCACCGCCGGATGCCCCGGCTCGCCCGGGTGGCCCATGCTGGCGGCCAGATCCGAGGGGCCGATGAACAGGCCGTCCACCCCCTCGACCGCCGCGATGGCCTCGATCCGCGCCATCGCGGCCACGGTCTCGACCTGGACGATCAGGCACAGCTCCTCCTCGGCGCGGCGGATGTAGCCCGGCACCCGGCCGAAGCGCGAGGCGCGGGTGGCCGCCGCGACGCCGCGGATGCCGCGCGGCGGATAGCGCATGGCCGCGACCGCCGCCGCCGCCTCGGCCTCGTCCTGGACCTGGGGCACGATCAGCGTCTGCGCGCCGAGGTCGAGCAGCCGCTTGATCAGCACCGCATCGTTCGCCGCCGGCCGCACCACGGGGGCCACCGGATAGGGCGCCATCGCCTGCAGCGCGGGCAGCACCGTCAGCGGGTCGGCCGGGCTGTGCTCGGTGTCGATCACGATCCAGTCAAAGCCCGCGCCGGCCAGCACCTCGGCGATGTAGCCGCCGGGCAGGCTGTTCCACAGCCCGATCTGCTGGCGGCCAGCGGCGAGGCCGGCCTTGAAGCGGTTGGCAGGCAGCTCCATCGCGCGCCTCCTCCTCGGGTGCGTCAAGGCTTAGCGGCGCGGGCGGGTGCGGGCAAGGCGCCTAGCCGTCCTCGCGCCGCTCGCCCGGGCGCGGGGCCAGGCCATAGGGCGCGACCAGCGGCCAGACATGGGCGGGAACCATGCTTTTCAGCCGCCGGGGCAGCGCCCGGCGCAGGTGCAGCACGGTCTCGATCGCCTTCATCTCGACGCGCGCGCGCGCGAACTCGAGCCCCCGTGGCCCGATGCGCGGTTGCAGGAAGGCGGCGATGGGGCGCGCCCAGTCGGGCATGCCCCGCAGCGGCAGCCCGCCCGCCGCGCGTTCGGTGTTCTTCAGGAACCCCGCCACCGGCCCCCTGCGCCGGCCACGGTCGGTCAGCGGGCGAACCGCCAGCCGCGGCGCGATGCGGTCCAGCATGGCCTGCCCGCGGGCGTTGCGCACCAGGATCCACTGGTCGCCGTCGCCCCCCATGTAGCCCACGGTGATGTCGGCCAGCCGGTTGGTGTAGTCCACGCAGGTGCGGCAGGTCAGCGGAAAGAAATCGCCCGGCAGCTTGGAGATCGGCAGCCGCAGAAAGGGAATCGTCCGCGCCGGCCGGCCGTCGTCATAGCGCAGCTCAAGCCGGTAGTCGGCGCGGAACTCGAGGTAGCCGATCGTCTCGGGCCGCGGGTCGAGCAGGGCGAGGAAGCGGTGGAAGTTCTCGGTCGTGGTGTTGTCCGAACAGGGGGTGCCGATGACATGGATCGCCTCGAACCCCAGGTCCGCCTCGAGCGCGCGGATCGCGTAGACCTGGCAGGGGATGCCGACGATGTCGATGCGGCGGTGGCCGGCGGTGCGGGCGGGCCCCGCCAGCGCCACCACGGGGGCATAGCCCATGCGCATGCCGCGGCAGCGGGCCAGCGCGGCCGGGTCGGTCACGATCACCGGCAGGGGTTTCCAGCGGTCGGCGGGGTCGGGCGCCACGGTCAGCACCGCCGTCACCTCGCCCGCCTCCAGCAGCGCGGCGGCCAGCGCGGTGGCGATGCCGGTCCACTGCGCGCCCTCGGCCGGCGGGGTCAGGCGGGCGCGGAGCATGGCCGAGTAAGGGCCGAAGAAGGCCTCGTCGCCCCGCGCGGGGTCGGCCGCGCGACCGTGGGCAGCTGCCTCCAGCCGGGGATAGTCGGGCCGGATGAACTGGCAGGCCCGGCCGCAGGCGCGCCCGTCGCCCATTCGGCTGACGCCGCAGTCGGTGCACAGGCCCCTGCGCGGGGCGCCGCCGAGGTTGGGGGCGGAGAGGCCGGGGGATCCGCTGTCCTTCATGCCGCCACTGTCAACGAAGGTTGACAGCTTGTCCAGAGGCAACGCGCGCCGGCCACCCGCGCGGCATGCCGGGGTTCGGGAAGCGCCCGCGCCCCGGGGCGCCGAAAGCGTGCATCACCTGCACGATCGGGCGCTCACATCCGCAGCCCGGAGGCAAGCCGGGCCTCGACCAGGCCGCGCAACCGGGCCAGGCCCGCCGGCCGGCCCCGCGCGAGCTCGCGCGCGGCGGCCGCGAGCGCAGGGTCGCGGGCGGCGAGCGCGACACCCTCGACAAACCGGGCTGCCCAGGCGATTTCGCCCGGCCGGGACGGGGCGG
>CALJZN010000066.1 GCA_937983405.1 uncultured Paracoccaceae bacterium | reverse complement strand
CCTTCGCGGCGGTGACTCCAGAAGCGCCGGTCGCAGATGCTGCACAGCCCGGCCACCTCGATCGCCGTGGCCGGCACGCCGGCGTCGATGAGCTGACGGCGGTTGGCCTCCCACAGATCGAAGAACAGCCGGCCGTCGCGTTCGATGAAGAACCGGTCGGCCTGCTCGAGGCGGGTGCGGGCCAGGCGGCGGACGTCGTGCCCGACCTCGTAGCAGCACGGTCCGGCGCTGGGCGCGACGCCCGCGCGGAGCCGCTCGGTCCGGCTGCCGAACGTCCGGGCCATCATCGCGACCAGCCGGCCGGCGGCCCCGGCGACGGTGCCCTTCCAGCTGGCGTGCACCGCTCCGACGGCGGGCCGATCCGGATCGAAAACACACACCAGCGGGCAGTCGGCCGAGAGCAGCACCAGCGGCACGCCGGGCCGGTCGGTGATCAGTCCGTCGACGTGGGGCACCGCCGACTCCCGGCCGTCGCGGCCGCAGCCGATGTCGCCCTCCTCCACGGCCAGCACATCGGGGCCGTGGACCTGCGCGGGGGAGGTGAGGCGCTCGAACGGCAGCTTCAGCAGGTCGCACACCTGCCGACGCCGGCGGACGGCTTCGTCCCGCTGCGGGCCGCGGTGCGGGGCGAAGTTGTGCGGCCGGCCGGCCACGGCGTGGGCCAGGCGTGGCGCGTCGGCCAGGATTTCGAACCGCAACAGCGTCAGATCGCCGCAACGCTCCTCCCGCATGGCCTCCGTGCCTCCTTCCGCAAGCCGGGCCCCGCAGGCGCCGACGCGACCGCGGCCTTCAGCCCCCGATCTTCAGCAGCACCTTGATATAGCGCGGATCGGCGGCCATCTGCATGGCCTCGACGCCCCGGCTCAGCGGCATGCGGCGGCTGACCATCGATTCCACGTCGATCTGCCGGCGGGCCAGGGCGTTGATCGCGTCGGCATAGGGTCCGCAGCGGCTGCCGACGACTGTGAGCTCGTTGATCACCACCGGGGCGAGGTTCAACGCCGCCGAATGGGCGTAGGTGCTCTTGAGCACCAGCGTGCCCCGGGGCCGCAGCAGCTGTGCGGCGATGTCGAAGCCCGCCGGAGAGCCGCTGCACTCGACGACCACGTCGCGGTCGCCCCGGGGCACCAGCTGCGACACCGCGATCGCCTGGATGCCGTGCTTCTCGCAGAAATCCAGCGTCCGCTCGTTGCGGCCGACGACCAGCAGCCGGCAACCGGTCGCGGCCAGCACCTGGGCGACCAGCAGCCCCAGCCGGCCCGAACCCACCACCGCCACCTGCATGCGTTTCTCGATGGGGACCTGCTTGACGACCTGATAGGCCGCCGCCAGCGGCTCGACGAAGACGGCCTGCTCGTCGGTCAGCGCCGCCGGCACCTCCACCAGGTTGCGTTCCGGCACGGCGATGAGGTCGGCGAAGGCCCCGTCCCGGCCCTCGATGCCGATGACCGTGCGCCGGCGGCAGTGGTTCGCCAGGCCGCTGACGCACATATTGCACTTTCCGCAGACGCAGTTGATCTCCGCGACCACCCGCCTGCCTCGCCACGGGCGCGAGCCCTTGACCACCGTGCCGGTGAACTCGTGCCCCAGCACGCCCCGGAAGCCCATGTAGCCCCGCACGATCTCCAGGTCGGTGGCGCAGATCCCCGCCAGGCTGACCCTCACCAGGGCTTCGGACTCCGCCGGTTCGGGCTCGGGGTATTGGGTGTCGTATCTCAGCTGCTGATCGAAGACCAGGGCATTCACGGGCTGCGGGCTCCCCGGGGCGATCCGGCCGGTGCGGCCTCGGTCGGACCGTCGGCAGTATCGACCATCGCGCCGCCGGGGTCAACCACGCCGGTCCTGGAATCGCCCCGCCGGTGCGGCTATAGTCCGCGTCTTTGACCGGCACGGCGCCGGCCCGCACCGGGGCCTCGCGACATGAGCACCGCACCATCCGCGTCCAACCGCATCGATCGGGCCTTTGCCGACCTGGCCGCCCGCGGCCGCAAGGGCCTGCTGCCCTATGTGACCGCCGGCCTGCCCGACCTGCAGGGCACCGAGGCCATCCTGGAGGCCCTGGCCGGGCTGGGCGTCACGGCCGTCGAGCTGGGCCTGCCTTATTCGGACCCCATCGCCGACGGGCCGACCATCCAGGCGTCTTTCACCCGGGCGCTGGCCGGCGGCATCCGGATCCGCGACATCATGGCCATGGTGGCGCGCCTGAGGCGACGCGTGGACCTGCCGCTGCTGGCGATGGGATCGTACTCCATCGTCCACCGCGTCGGGCCGGAGCGTTTCGCGTCCATGGCCCGCGACGCCGGCCTGGACGGGCTGATCATCCCGGATCTGTCGCTGGAGGAGGCTCCGCAGACCGCGGCCCTGCTGGCCGGGCACGGCCTGCGGCTGCCGATGCTGGTCGCCCCGACGTCAGGCCCGCAGCGCCGCGAACGGATCGCCCGCACCTCGACCGGCTTCGTCTACTACATGTCCGTGGCGGGCCTCACCGGCGAACGGGCCCAGCTTCCGCCGGACCTGCCGGAACAGGTCAGGAGCCTGCGCGAGGTCTCGCGGCTGCCGGTGGTGGTGGGTTTCGGCATCAGCACCGCCGAGCACGTCCGGCTGGTCTGCTCGGTGGCCGACGGCGCGATCATCGGCAGCGCCCTGGTCCGGCGGATGATGGAAGCCCAGGATGCCGGGGCCTCGCGCGACCGGATCGTGCAGGTGGCCGCCGAGTCGGTCCGCGAGTGGATGACGGGCCTGGATTGAGCCGGCCGAAACGCCGGCCGGGCCTTCCATCTGGGGCGCGCGGATCTCCCGGCAGCCCATGCAGCCCATGGCGTCGAACCGCTGGTCGTCGGTTGGAAACACGATGTCGGGGCGCGGCGGCGGGGCCTGGACCCGTCCGCTGGCCTGCTGGAAGAACACGTCGGTGCAGTAGCCGGAGGTTTTGACGAAGGTGCCGTTGTGCAGGATGACCGGGTCGAAATAGCTGTTGCCCGGGGCGTCGCCGCAGCTGCCGGGGTAGGTCTGGCCGATGCCGCCGGCGCCGTGGATGAA
>CALJZN010000065.1 GCA_937983405.1 uncultured Paracoccaceae bacterium | reverse complement strand
CGGGGGCGTGGCGGGCGTGCGCCCGCCGGGGGGCGTGGCGGGCCTGCGCCCGCGGGGGGCGTGGCGGGCGGACGAAGCCCGCCGCGCGGGATCAGGGCATGGGCAGGCGGCGCCAGCCCGGCATGGCGTTGCGGAACCACGTCCGCTGGCGCTTGGCATAGGCCCGCGTCGCCTGCGCCCCGGCCGCTACGGCGTCGGCCAGCGACATCGCGCCGCGCAGATGCGCCACCAGCGCACCGGCCCCCAGCGCGCGGCTGGCCGGGCGGCGGGGGTCCCAGCCGGGCAGGGCCGCGCGCACCTCCTCGAGCGCGCCGCCCGCCACCATGGCGGCGAAGCGGGCGTCGATGCGGGCCGCGAGCCAGTCGCGCGGCGCCTCCAGCACCACCGCCGTCGCCTGCCCGAGCGGCAGGAGCGGCGCGCCCGTGGCCGCCTGCCACTGCGCCAGACCCCGGCCGGTGGCGCGCAGCACCTCCCAGGCGCGCCGGACGCGGGCGGGGTTGGCCAGGTCGATCCGCGCCGCGGTCGCGGCGTCAAGCTCGGCCGCCATCGCCGCCAGCCCGCCCGCGGCCAGCCGCGCCTCGGCCTCGGCCTGCAGCGCGGGCGGCACGGGGGGCACCTCGGCCAGCCCCTGCGTCAGCGCCCGGAAGTAGAGGCCGGTGCCGCCCACGACGATCGGCCGCAGCGGCCCGGCCAGCAGCGGCGCGACCGCCCGCAGCCAGTGGCCGACCGACCACGGCGCCTCGGCCGCAACATGGCCGTAGAGCGCATGCGGCACCGCCGCCTCGTCTTCGGGCGCGGGGCGGGCGGTCAGCACCCGCCAGCAGGCGTAGACCTGCAGCGCATCGGCGTTCACCACCACGCCGCCGTCGCGCCGCGCCAGCGCCAGGGCCAGGGCCGACTTGCCCGAGGCGGTCGGCCCTGCGATCAGCACCGGCCGGTCGCGCGGCACCGGCCCCAGCCGGTCGAGCAGCCGCTCAGCCCCGGTCATGCCTGCCCGACCGATGCGGCGGGCGCGCCGCAGGCCCGCGCTTTGGCGTTGAACCCGGCGCGCCTTTCCGACATCTTCCGCGCGGCGTGCCGCTCACGCTCGGCTTCGCCGCCCTGCTGCTCCATCGCCCGCCCGCCGCCCGCCCGCCGCCCTCCAGACCACCCGCCCCGGCGCCCGCCCCCCGCCGCGCCGGGCCACGCACGAAGGCCAGCCCCATGACCGCCACCCTCCCCGCCGCCAGCCAGCCGGGCCCGGCCCCGCTGCTCTACCGCCGGGTCCTGCTCAAGATCTCGGGCGAGGCGCTGATGGGCCCGCAGGGCTACGGCCTGCACCCGCCGACCGTGGCGCGGATCGCGGCCGAGGTGAAGGCGGTGCACGAGCTCGGCATCGAGATCTGCATGGTGATCGGCGGCGGCAACATCTTCCGCGGCCTGCAGGGCTCGGCCCAGGGGATGGAGCGGACGACGGCCGACTACATGGGCATGCTCGCCACGGTGATGAACGCGCTTGCGATGCAGTCGGCGCTCGAGGGGATGGGCGTGTTCACCCGGGTCATCAGCGCGATCCCGATGGACCAGATCTGCGAGCCCTACATCCGTCGCCGCGCCGTGCGCCACCTCGAGAAGAAGCGCGTCTGCATCTTCGCCGCCGGAACCGGCAACCCCTATTTCACCACCGACACCGCCGCGACGCTGCGTGCGTCCGAGATGGCCTGCGAGGCGATCTTCAAGGGCACCAAGGTCGACGGCGTCTACGACCGCGACCCGCAGAAGCACCCCGACGCGCGCCGCTTCGAGCGGATCACCTATGACGAGGTGCTGACGCGCAACCTCAAGGTGATGGACGCCAGCGCGATCGCCCTCGCCCGCGACAACGACCTGCCGATCATCGTCTTCTCGCTCGACGAGCCGGGCGGCTTTCGCGGCATCCTCCGCGGCGAAGGGCGGTTTACGCAGGTCCATGGCTGAGGCTATATCCAACGGCGCCGGCACCTGCTATAGCCGCCCGAGGCCCGCGGCGGCACCCCGGGAGGCACCCCGCGAAGCCCGGGGGGCCGGCAGGGCCCGCCCGACAAGCGCCGCGGCGACGGCGCGACCAGAAACGACCGAGGACGACCGATGCCGGAACAGGACCACGAGATCGACACCGACGCGCTGCAGCGCCGGATGGAGGGCGCGCTGGCGGCGCTGCGCAGCGAATTCGCGTCGCTGCGCACGGGGCGGGCCTCGGCCAGCATGCTCGAGCCGATCCAGGTCGAGGCCTACGGACAGATGACGCCGATCAACCAGCTTGGCACGATCAACGTGCCCGAGCCGCGGATGGTCACGATCAACGTCTGGGACCGCGCGTTGGTCGCCAAGGTCGAGAAGGCGATCCGCGACTCGGGTCTCGGCATCAACCCGCAGACCGACGGGCCCATCATCCGCCTGCCGATCCCCGAGCTGAACGAGGAGCGGCGGCGCGACCTGACGCGGGTAGCCGCGCAATACGCCGAGCACGCCCGAGTCGCGATCCGCAACGTGCGCCGCGACGGGATGGACCAGCTCAAGCGCGCCCGCGCCCAAGGCATGAGCGACGACGACCACAAGATGTGGGCCGACGAGATCCAGGCGCTGACCGACCGCACGATCGCAACCGTCGACCGGATGCTCGAGACGAAGCAGCAGGAAATCATGCAGGTCTAAGGCGGCCGGCGCGCATCGGGGCAACGGGAAGGCAGGCAGGTGTCCAGGAACGAGACCGCGACCGGGGCCGTGCCCCTGCCCGCCGCCGAGGCCGCAGGGCCCGAGGCCGCCGCGCCCGCCCGGGTGCCCGCCCATGTGGCGATCATCATGGACGGCAACGGCCGCTGGGCCACCGAACGCGGCTGGCCGCGCCTTGTCGGCCACCGCCGCGGCGCCGAGCGGGTGAAAGAGGTCGTGGCCGCCGCGCCCGGCCTCGGCATCCGCTGCCTGACGGTCTATGCCTTCTCGACCGAGAACTGGAAGCGCAGCGTCGAGGAGGTGATCGGGCTGATGCGCCTGTTCTCGCGCTACATCGAGCAGGAGGCCGACCGGCTGGCGGCCGAGAACGTGCAGATGCGCTTCATCGGCGACCGCGGGCGGCTGGAAAGCCGGCTGCGCCGGCTGATGGACGGGATCGAGGCGCGCACCCGCCACAACAGCGGCCTGCGGCTGACGGTGGCGATCAACTACGGCGGCCGCGACGAGATCCTGCGCGCGGCCCGGTCGCTGGCGGCGGCAGTGGCGGCGGGCGATCTGGCGCCCGAGGCGGCCGACGAGGCCGCGCTGGCCGCCCGGCTCGACACCGCCGGGCTGCCCGACCCCGACCTCGTGATCCGCACCAGCGGCGAGACGCGCATCTCGAACTTCCTGCTCTGGCAGTCGGCCTATTCGGAATACGAATTCGTGCCGACGCTGTGGCCCGACTTCACGCCCGAGATGCTGGGCGACATCCTCGGCCGCTATGGCCGGCGCGAGCGCCGCTTCGGCGCCGCCGGCGGTTGACGATGCGCGGCCGGGGGCGATGGCGCGCCCTTGGGACGCAATGACGCCGGCGCCCGGGCGCTATGCCGACCTGCGGTCGCGCATCCTGTCGGCCGCGGTCATGGCGGCCGTCGGCATCGCGGCGGTCTGGGCCGGCGGGCTCTGGTTTCTCGGCCTCGTGGCGCTGGTCGTGGGCCTGATGCTGTGGGAGCTGCACGGGCTGGCCTTCGTCCCGCCCGACCCGCGCGCGGCGGCGGCCCTGGGCGGGCTCGGGGCGGCGGCGGTGGCGGCCGCCTGCCTGCTGCCCGCCGTCTATGCCCTGCCGCTGGCGCTGCTGCCGGCGGTGGCGGGCCCGCTCGGGGGCGGCCGCGGCGGGCATGTGTTCGCCCCCGTCGCCGCGCTCGTCGTGCTGGCGGGCTTCGCCCTGGTGCAGCTGCGCGCAGACCTGGGCGCCGTCTGGCTGCTGTGGCTGGTGCTGGTGGTGATCGCGACCGACGTGCTGGGATATTTCGCGGGCCGCGGGCTGGGCGGACCGAAGCTGTGGCCGCAGGTCAGCCCGGGCAAGACATGGTCCGGCACGGTCGCAGGCTGGGCCGGCGCCGCCGCGGTGGGGGCGGGCTTCATGGCCGCCACGGGCGCGGGGGCCGAACTGCTGGCGCTGTCGGTGGCGGCCTCGATGGCGGCGCAGGCCGGCGACATCGCCGAAAGCGCGGTGAAGCGGCGCGCGGGGGTCAAGGACGCCTCCGCCCTGATCCCCGGGCATGGCGGGCTGTTCGACCGCTTCGACGGGATGTTCGGCGCCGCACTCTTCTTCCTGATCGCCGAGCGGCTGGTCGGGTTTCCGCCGCAGGGCGCGGCTGCAGGGGGCTAGGGCGGTGCGGCGGCTGTCGGTGTTCGGCGCGACGGGGTCGATCGGGGTCAACACGCTCGACCTGATCGCGCGCGACGGCGCGGCGCGGGGCTGGCGGGTGGTGGCCCTGACCGGCGGGCGCAACGTGGCGCTGCTGGCCCGGCAGGCCCGCAGCTTGGGCGCCGAGCTGGCCGTCACCGCCCATGCCGAGGCCTACGCCGAGCTCAAGGCCGCGCTCGCGGGCAGCGGGGTCGAGGCGGCGGCGGGCCCTGCCGCGCTGCTCGAGGCCGCCGAGCGCCCGGCCGACTGGGTGATGTCGGCCATCGTCGGCGCGGCGGGGCTGGCGCCGGGCTTCCGGGCGCTGGCGCAGGGGGGCACGCTGGCGCTGGCCAACAAGGAAAGCCTCGTGACCGCCGGGCCGCTGCTGCTGGCCGAGGCGCGGCGCCACGGCGCCACCATCCTGCCGGTGGACAGCGAGCATTCGGCGATCTTCCAGGCGCTTGCGGGCGAGGACATCGCGGCGGTCGAACGCATCGTCATCACCGCCTCGGGCGGGCCGTTCCGCTGCTGGCCGAAAGAGCGGCTGGCGGCGGCCACGGTGGCCGAAGCGGTGGCGCACCCCAACTGGGCGATGGGCCGGCGCATCTCGATCGACAGCGCCACCCTGTTCAACAAGGCGCTCGAGCTCATCGAGACGCGGGAATATTTCGGCGTCGCGCCCGAGCGCATCGAGGTCGTGGTGCATCCGCAATCCGTCGTCCACGCGCTCGTGGGCTTCGCCGACGGCGCGCTGATGGCCCATCTCGGCGCGCCCGACATGCGCCATGCGATCGGCTATGCGCTGAACTGGCCGCGGCGGCGGCCGCTGCCGGTGGCGCGGCTCGACCTCGTGGCGCTCGGGCAGCTGACCTTCGAGGCGCCCGACCCCGAGCGCTTCCCCGCGCTCAGGCTGGCGCGCGAGGTGATGGCGACGGGCGGGCTGGCGGGGGCGGCCTTCAACGCCGCCAAGGAGGTGGCGCTCGACGCCTTCATCGACGGCGGCCTCGGCTTTCCGGCCATGGCCGAGGTCGTTGAGGCGGCGCTTGACCGGCTTTCGGCCGGTGCCGGCCTCACAATCGCCCCATCCGGGCTTGATGACGTGCTCGAGATGGATCATCTCGCACGCGCGACGGCGGCGGCGATCATCCGCGAGCGACGGCAGAGGGAATAGGGGCAGCGATTGGACATCTTCGGGCTGGTGCCCTCGTTCGGCGGATTTCTGGGAACGGTGGCGGCCTTCGTGGTGGCGCTCTCGATCATCGTGGCGGTGCACGAGTTCGGCCACTACATCGCCGGCCGCTGGAGCGGCATCCATGCCGAGGTGTTCTCGCTCGGCTTCGGCCCGCGGCTGTTCGCGGTCACCGACCGGCGCGGCACGCGCTGGCAGGTGGCGGCGCTGCCGCTCGGGGGCTACGTCCGGTTTCTCGGCGATGCCGATGCGGCCTCGGGCAGGGACGGCGCGGCGCTGGCGGCGATGGACGAGGCGCGGCGCCGCCACACGATGCACGGCGCCCCGCTCTGGGCCCGCGCCGTCACCGTCGCGGCCGGGCCCGCGGCCAACTTCCTGCTCTCGATCCTCGTCTTCGCCGGTGCCATCATGGCTTCGGGCGTGGCCACCGATGCCCCCGTGGTGGGCCAGCTTCGCCCGATGCCGGCGGCGGTGCAAGAGCTGCAGCCGGGCGACCGCATCCTCGCCGTTCAGGGCATCCCCACCCCCGACAGCGCCGCCCTGGCCGCCGCGGTCGAGCGCATCGCCCCCGCCCCGGTGGTGGAATACCGCGTGCTGCGCGACGGCAGCGAGCGCACGGTGCGCGGCCCCTTCCCCTTCCCCCCGATCGCGGCCAGCGTGCAGCCGACCTCGGCTGCCCAGACCGTGGACATGCGGCCCGGCGACGTGGTGCTGGCGGTGGACGGCCGGCCCGTCAGCGCCTTCCGCGAGCTGCGCGACCTGGTCGGCGCCTCGGACGGCAGGCCGCTGCTGCTCACCGTCTGGCGCGAGGGCGCGACCTTCGAGGTCGCGCTCGTCCCGCGGCGGGTCGACCTGCCGCTGCCCGAGGGCGGGTTCGAGACGCGCTGGCTGATCGGCCTGTCGGGCGGGCTGGTCTTCGAGCCCGAGACGCGCACCCCCGGACCGCTGGAGGCGCTGGCCCGCGGCGCCGGGCAGACCTGGACCGTGGCAGGCACCAGCCTGTCGGCCCTGACCCATATCGTCTCGGGCGCGATCAGCACCTGCAACCTGCGCGGGCCCATCGGCATCGCCGAGACCTCGGGCGCTGCGGCCAGTCAGGGGCTGTCAACTTTCATCTGGTTCGTCGCGGTGCTGTCCACCGCCGTGGGGCTGCTCAACCTCTTTCCGGTGCCGGTGCTCGACGGCGGCCATCTTGTCTTTTTCGCTTGGGAGGCCGTGACGGGCCGCCCGCCCGGCGACCGGGCGCTGCGGGTGCTGATGGCGCTGGGGCTGGTGGTGCTGGTCTCGCTGATGGCCTTCGCCCTCGGCAACGATCTGATCTTCTGCCGCTAGCGGCGCGCGTCGGCCGCCGGCCGGCGCGGCGCGGGCGCATCGGCAGCGGCGAAATCGCGCCCAGGTTGCACGACGGCCCGATTTCCGCCGCAATCCAGGGGTAGCCCCGTGTCGAACGGACAGGGGAGTTTCCCATGGAACTGATCCAGAAGGGTTACCGCGGGCTGTCGCTGCTGGTCTATCTCAACCGCGACTCGCTGTTCTTCGCGGGCACGATCGTCGTGGGCCTGCTCGCCGGCGCCTTCCTCGGCTCGGCAGTTGTGCAGGCGCTGATGCCGCTGCCCGCGCACTAATCCGGCAGCGCCCATCCGCCGCCCGGCCTGCGGCTTTTGACAACCTGTCTGCAAGCCGTTACTCAAGTCCCGAACGTGCAACGAAGATCGGACGGGACCGCACCATGGCCGCAGCGAACGACTCAACGCCGGCGCGGCGCGCACGCCTGCCCGGCCTGCTTGCGGGCCTCTGCCTTTTCGGTGTTGTGGCAATCGGTTCTGCGATCTTGCCCAGACCCGCGGCGGCGCAGAGCTTTTCGTTCACCGCGGTGCGGATCGAGGGCAACCTGCGGATCGAGGGCGCGACGATCCTGGCCTATGCCGGAATCGCCCGCGGCCGCCCCGTCTCGGCGGCCGAACTGAACGAGGCCTATCAGCGGATCGTCGCCTCGGGCCTGTTCGAGGAGGTCGAGCTGATCCCGACGGGTGGCACGCTGGTGATCCGGGTGCGCGAGTATCCCACGATCAACGCCGTCGCGTTCGAGGGCAACCGCCGCATCGACGACGCCGCCCTGGCCCGCATCGTCCGGTCGCAGTCGCGCCGGGTCTATTCCCCGTCGCAGGCCGAGGCCGACGCCGCCGCCATCGTCGAGGCCTACCGCCAGGCCGGCCGCTTCGCCGCGATCGTCGAGCCGCGGATCATCCCGCGGTCGGACAACCGGGTGGACCTCGTGTTCGAGATCCGCGAGGGCAACGTCGTCGAGATCGAGCGCATCACCTTCGTCGGCAACCGCAGCTTCTCGAACGCCCGCCTGCGCCGTGTGCTCGAGACCAAGGAGGCGGGGCTTCTGCGCCAGATCGTGCAGCGCGATACCTTCGTGGCCGACCGGATCGAGTTCGACAAGCGCCTGCTCACCGACTTCTACCGCGCCCGCGGCTTCGTCGACTTCGAGGTGCTGTCGGTCACCTCCGAGATGTCGCGCGAGCGCGATGCCTTCTTCCTGACCTTCACCATCCGCGAGGGGCAGTCGTTCCGGGTGGGGGCGGTCACCACCACGAGCGACCTGCCCGAGGTCGACCCGGCGGAGTTCGAGCGCGTGGTCGCGCTGCGCCCGGGTGTCACCTTCTCGCCCACGCTGGTCGAGAACACCATCGCCCGGCTCGAGAACCTGGCCACCCGCAAGGGGCTGAACTTCGTCCGGGTCGAGCCGCGGATCACCCGCAACGACCGCGACCTGACCCTGGACGTCGAGTTCGCGCTGGTCCGCGGCCCGCGCATCTTCGTCGAGCGCATCGACATCGAAGGCAACTCGCGCACCCTCGACGAGGTCATCCGCCGCCAGTTCCGCACCGTCGAGGGCGACCCCTTCAACCCGCGCGAAATCCGGCAGGCCGCCGAGCGCATCCGCGCGCTGGGCTTCTTCACCAATGCCGCGGTGGAGGGGCGCCAGGGGTCGGCCCCCGACCAGGTCATCATCGACGTGGCCGTCGAGGAGAAGCCGACCGGCTCGCTCACCTTCGGGGTCAGCTACGGCAACGTCTCGGGCGCCGGGGTGGTCGTCAGCTTCAGCGAGGCCAACTTCCTCGGCCGCGGGCAGACCTTCAACTTCTCGCTCTCGACCGGCGTGCGCAACACCGGCTCGCAGATCAACTTCGTCGAGCCCGCCTTCCTCGGCCGCGACCTGCGCGCGCGCCTCTATGCCTACCGCAACGAGCTCGAGCCGCCGAACGCGCGCTACAACCTGCGCAACACCGGCTTCGCCCCCTCGCTCGAGTTCCCGGTGGGCGAGAACCGGCGCCTCGAACTGCGCTACCGGCTGTCGGACGATGCCCTTTACGGCGTGAAGACGGGCGACCCGGACGATCCCGACGACAACGGCTCGTCGGTCATCCTGCAGGCCGAGGCGGGATCGCGGATCACCAGCGCGCTGGGATACACCTTCCAGTTCGACAACCGCCGCACCGGCCTCGATCCGCTGGGCGGGTTCATCTTCCGCCTCTCGCAGGACTTCGCGGGCCTCGGCGGCGATGTGCAGTATATCGCCACGACGGCGTTCCTGGCCTACGAGCGTCGCGTGATGAACGAGGAGGTGACGCTGCGGGCCGAGGTCGAGGGCGGCGCCCTCTACATGCTGTCGGGGTCCAGCCGGATCATCGACCGCTTCAGCCTTTACGGCAAGGTGCGGGGCTTTGCGCCCAGCGGCGTCGGTCCGCGCGACCTGACCGCGACGAACCGCGACGCGCTCGGCGGCAACTTCTTCGCCGCCGTCCGGCTCGAGGCGCAGTTTCCGCTGGGCCTTCCCGAGGAATACGGGATTTCGGGCGGCGTGTTCGTCGATGCCGGGTCGCTCTGGGGGCTCAACAGCACGGCGGGCACCGGGGGCCCGGTGGACGATTCGGCGCGGCTGCGGGCGGCGATCGGGTTCTCGGTGTTCTGGGCGACGCCGATCGGCCCGCTGCGGATGAACTTCGCAACGCCGCTGGCGAAGGAGCCCTACGACAAGAGCCAGCCGTTCGAGCTTACCATCTCGACGCGCTTCTGATGGGCCGGGTGTGGCGAACAGCGCTGGCCGGGGCGGGGGCGGCCGCACTTGCCGCACTGGCGACTGTGGCGGCGGCGCAATCGCCGTCCGAACGGCTGTCGATCGGGGTTCCGGTGGGCCCAGAGGTGCTGACGATCGACCCCGAGCGGCTGTTCGCGGGCTCGGCGCTGGGCCGGCAGCTGACGGCCGAGCTCGAGGCCGCGCTGCGCGAGCTGGCGGCCGAGAACCGCACCATCGAGGCCCGCCTCACGGCCGAGGAGCGCGAGCTGACCGAGCGGCGCGCCACGCTGCCGCCCGAGCAGTTCCGCGCGCTGGCCGAGGCCTTCGATACCCGCGTCGAGGAGATCCGGCGCGCGCAGGAAGCCAAGAGCCGGGCCTTGAACCGCCGGCGCGACGAGGATCGCCAGCGCTTCCTCGAGGCGGCGCTGCCGGTCCTTGCCGCGATCCTGTCCGAGCGCGGCGCGACCGTGGTTCTTGACCGACGCGCGATCTTCCTGTCTTTTGACGAAATCGACATCACCGACGACGCGATCGCCCGGCTGGACGCAATGGCGATCTCTCCACCCCCGGCCGGGGACCGCGACGCGCCCGCATCGGCGGACTAGGCATTCCGCCCCGCCGCGCCCCGGCGCCTTGCCAGCACCCGGCCCAGTTGTTAGTCAGTCGGGGCTGCATCCGGACCCGAGCGCCGGCCGCGAAGGAGCGACCGATGAACGACGCCTCTCTCCCCAAGTCTGCCGTCGCCGAGGCGGATCTGGCGCTGATCCAGCGCATCATCCCGCATCGCTATCCCTTCCTGTTCATCGACCGGGTGCGTGCGATCGTTCCCGGCATCTCCGCGGTCGGGGTCAAGAACGTCACCTTCAACGAACCGCATTTCCAGGGCCATTTTCCGGGCCTGCCGATCATGCCCGGGGTGACGATCATCGAATCGATGGCCCAGACTGCCGGTGTCCTTGTCGGCGTCACGCTCGGGCTCGTGGGGCGGGGCGCGCTGGTCTATTTCATGTCGATCGAGCGGGGGAAGTTCCGCCGCAAGGTCACGCCCGGCGACGTGCTCGAGCTCCACGTCAAGGTGCTGCGCGGCGGCGCGCGGGTGTGGAAGTTCGCGGGGCGCGGCATGGTGTCCGGCGAGCTTGCGGCCGAGGCCGAGTTCACCGCCATGATCGACTACCGTAAGGACTGACGCGATGGGCCTTGCCCAGGGCGGCATCGACCCGACCGCGCAGGTGCATCCGACCGCAGTGGTCGAGCCCGGCGCCATCGTCGGCCCGGGCTGCGTGATCGGCCCCTATGCGCTGATCGGCCCCGAGGTGGTGCTGGCCGAAGGCGTCACGGTGAAGGGCCACGGCCTTGTCACCGGCCGCACCGAGGTCGGGCCGGGCACCACGGTCTTTTCCTTCGCCAGCGTGGGCGAAGTGCCGCAGGACCTGAAGTATCGCGGCGAGCCCACGCGGCTGATCGTCGGCGCCCGCTGCCGCATCCGCGAGGGCGCGACGCTGAACACCGGCACCGCGGGTGGCGGCGGCATCACCCGGGTGGGCGACGACTGCCTGTTCATGACCGGGGCGCATGTCGGCCACGACGCGCAGGTGGGCAATCGCGTCATCATGGCCAATCAGGCCGCACTCGCCGGGCATTGCGTGGTCGAGGACGACGTCATCATCGGCGGGCTTGTCGGCATTCACCAGTTCGTGCGCCTCGGCCGCGGCGCGATCATCGGTGCGGGCGCGATGGTGGCGCACGACGTCATCCCCTACGCGCTGGTGCAAAGCCCGCGGGGCGAGGTCGAGGGGCTCAACCTCGTCGGGCTGAAGCGCCGCGGCACCGCGCGCGCCGACATCGCGGCGCTGCGCGCGGCCTACGACGCGCTCGCCCGCGGGGAGGGGACCTTCGAGGACCGCGCGCGCGGGCTGGCCGGCAGCGACAATCCGCTGGTGCGCGAGGTCGCGGCCTTCATCCTTGCGGGCAGCGACCGGCGCTTCCTGTCGCTGCGCCCGGACTAGCGCGATGGGCCGCTGCGCCATCATCGGCGGCACCGGCCGGCTTCCCGCGGCGCTTCGGGCCGCCCTGGCCGAGGCGGGCGAGACGCCGGTGCTGGCCGAGATCGACGGCTTTCCCATGGAGGGCATCGGCGGCGCGCCGGTCGAGCGCTTCCGCCTCGAGCAGCTGGTGCCCTTCCTCGGCCGGCTGCACGACCTTGGGGTGACGCGGCTCGTGCTGGCGGGGGCGGTGCGCCGCCCGCGGCTGGACCCCGCCGCCTTCGACGCCCGCACCGCGGCGCTTGTGCCGCGCATGCTGGCCGCGATGCAGTCGGGCGACGATGCCGCGCTGCGCTGCCTGATCGCGATCTTCGAGGAGCACGGCTTCGAGGTGGCGGGGGCCGATGCGGTGGCGCCCGCGCTGGTGATGGGCGCCGGCGTGCTGGGTGCCCATGCCCCCGACGCCGCGGCCCGGCGCGATGCCGCCCGGGCGGCGGCCATCGCGGCGGCGCTGGGCGCGGTCGATGTGGGGCAGGGGGCGGTGGTGGCCGACGGCCTCTGCCTGGGGGTCGAGGCGCTGCCAGGCACCGACGCCCTGCTGGCGCAGGTGGCGGCCCTGCCCGAGGCGCTGCGCCCGGGCGCGGGCGGCCGCCGCGGGCTGCTCTACAAGGCGCCCAAGCCGGGGCAGGACCGGCGGGCGGACCTGCCGGCGATCGGCCCGGCCACGGTGGCGGGCGCCGCCGCCGCGGGGCTGGCCGGCATCGCGGTCGAGGCCGGGGGCGTGCTGATCCTCGACCGCGCCGCGACCGTCGCCGCCGCCGATGCCGCGGGCCTCTTCCTGTGGGCGCGCGACCCTTGCGCCTTGTCCTGATCGCCGGCGAGCCGTCGGGCGATGCGCTGGGCGGCCCGCTGATGGCGGGGCTGAAGGCGCTGGCCCCGGGGGTCGAGCTGCTGGGGGTCGGCGGCCCCGCCATGCAGGCCGAGGGGCTCGACAGCCTCTTTCCCATGGAGGATCTGGCGGTGATGGGCGTGGCCGAGGTGCTGCCCGCCCTGCCGCGGCTGTTCCGCCGGCTGGCCGAGGCCGAGGCGCTGGTCGCGCGCGCCCGCCCCGACGCGCTGATCACCATCGACAGCCCCGACTTCACCCTGCGCCTTGCCGGGCGCGCCCGACGGGCGAACCCCGGCCTCAGGACGATCCACTACGTCGCCCCCTCGGTCTGGGCCTGGCGGCCGGGGCGGGCGGCGCGGATGGCGCGGGTCATCGACCATGTGCTGGCGCTGCTGCCCTTCGAGCCGCCCTGGATGACCGCCGCAGGCATGACCTGCGACTTCGTCGGCCACCCCGTGGCCGCCGCCCCCGTCGCCGGCGCGGCCGAGGCCGCGGCCTTCCGCGCCGCCCATGGCATCGACCCCGCCGCGCCGCTGGTGCTGGCCCTGCCGGGGTCGCGCCGGGGCGAGGTTGTCCGCCTCGCCGGCCGCTTCGGCGCGGCACTGGGCATTCTGGCCGCGGCGCGGCCCGGTCTGGCGGTGGTGCTGCCCACGGTGCGCGGTGTGGCCGACCTCGTGGCCGAGGCGACGGCAGGCTGGCCGCTGCGCCCGCTCATCCTCGACCCCAGGCGCGCGCCGCCGGGGGCGAAGGCCGCCGCCTTCGCCGCGGCCGATGCGGCGCTTGCGGCCTCGGGCACCGTCTCGCTCGAGCTTGCCGCGGCCGGGGTGCCGATGGTCATCGGCTATGACGTAAGCCCGCTGTCGCGGCTGGTGGCCCGGGCGCTGGTGAAGCTCGACACCGTGACGCTTGTGAACCTCGTCAGCGAGACCCGGGCCGTCCCCGAGTTTCTCGGCCCCGCCTGCCGGCCGGAGGCGATGGCGCGGGCGCTGCTGGACATCCTTGCCCCCGGCCCCGCGCGCGCGGCGCAGCAGGCGGCGATGGCGCTGACGATGCAGCGCCTCGGGCGCGGCGGTCCGCCGCCCGGGCAGCGCGCCGCGGCCTCGGCGCTTGCCGCGCTGGGGAGGGGCATGCTAGCCTCATCGCGCTCGAGCGAGGAGAACCCGCCATGACCCTTCGCCTGTCCCTTCGCCGGGCCCCGTCGGGGCTGGCGCTCGCCCTCGCGCTCGCCGGCGCGCCGCCACTTCTTGCCGATGGCGGAGAGGAGCAGATCGAACAGGGCAGCGCCGCCTATGCCGAGTTGTGCAGCGGGTGCCACGCAAACGCTGCGCGGATCGTCCGCCGGGTTGAGGGCGGCACCGATGCCGAGCGCGGCGGGAGGCTGGACAGCTTCCTCAAGGAACACCACGCACCCGACGACGCTCAGCGCGCGGCGCTGATCGCCTATCTGCTCAGCCTCTAGGGCGGCTGCCGCGCCCGTACCGCGGGGCCTGCCGGTGCGGGTTGGGGCCGGGGGGCTGCACCGCAGGCCTCTCTGCCGCGGGGGCGCCCGGCCCATGCCTCAGCGCAGGGCAAAAGCCGCGCAGGCCGCGACGACGACGGCGGCGATGCCGCGGAACAGCGTCAGGATGCGCCGGTCGCGGACCGAGACCGCGCCGCCACGATAGTCGAACCGCTCGTAGGCGAGGTTGCCGACAGGCAGTCCAAGCGCGTTCAGCCCGTCGGCCACCGCCGTCATGAAGCCCGTCGGGCCGCAGACCAGCGCGGCCGTGCGCGCGGGGTCGAGGCCTGCCAGCGCCTCGGCCAGGTGATCGCGGGTCACGGGGCCGGGGCGCTGGGCCGGATCGGTCGGGTCGCGGTCCACCACCAGCAGCGGCGTGATGCCCAGCGCGGCACAGGCCGGGGCAAGCAGGGCGGGATCGATCAGCGCGGCGCCGTCCCGGGCGGCATAGAGCAGCCGGACAGGGCGCCGCTCGCCGCGCGCGGCGAGATCCTCGAGGATGCCGAGGATCGGCGCGATCCCCACGCCGCCCGCCACCAGCAGGATCGCCGCCGCCCCCTCGGCCGCATCGGGGGTAAAGCTGCCATGGGGGGCGTCCAGCGCCACCGGCGTGCCGGGGGCAAGGGTGCCGACCGTGGCGGTGAAGTCGCCGGCCTCCTGGATCAGGAAGCGCAGGCGCCGCCCGTCGCCGGGGGCCGAGGCGATGGAGAAGGGGTTGTCGAACACCGGCAGGCCGCGCCCGGTGGCCATCCAGGCGAATTGCCCGGCGCGGAAGCGCAGGCCGCGGCCCGTTCCGGCCTCGACCCAGATCTCCCAGACGCCGGCGGCCACCCGCCGCACGCTGGCCATCCGCCAGCCGTAGCGGGCCCGGTCGCGCAGCTTGCGGACGTAGACCCAGAGCGCCGGGGCCGCCACCGCCCCCGCCAGCGCCGGCCAGAAGAGGCGCAGTGCGCCTTCGGACGCATAGGTGCCGCGGTCGAGGATGTGCAGAACCGTGAAGACCAGGATCGCCGCCACCCCGATCGCATGGCTTGCGCGCCAGACCTCGTAGCTGACCCGCAGCCGGTCGCGCAACAGCGCCAGCACCGCCACGGCGGCCAGCAGCAGCAGGGCCCACAGCCCCGTGCGCAACCCCGGCGCCCCCAG